>NZ_JBHWZP010000111.1:0-19576 GCF_042728395.1 Streptomyces sp. NPDC060205 | reverse complement strand
CGGGGCTTCGCCCCGGGCCCGTCGCATTGTCGGCTGCGGACCGGTGGGGGCTGGCCGCGCAGTTCCCCGCGCCCCTGAAGGGCGGGGCTTTGCCCTGGGCCCGTCGCGTTGTCGGCTGCGGACCGGTGGGGGCTTGTCGCGCAGTTCCCCGCGCCCCTGAAGGGCGGGGCTTTGCCCCGGGCCCCGGGTGTTCTGTTGTCGGGTGCGGGCCGGTGGGGGCTTGTCGCGCAGTTCCCCGCGCCCCTGAAGGGCGGGGCTTCGCCCCGGGCCCGTCGCATTGTCGGCTGCGGACCGGTGGGGGCTGGCCGCGCAGTTCCCCGCGCCCCTGAAGGGCGGGGCTTTGCCCCTGCTGTCTTTCAGCCGTCCGGCGTTTGAGGACCGGGGGTTCGGGGGCGGAGCCCCTGAGGTGGTGACGGGAACGGGTAGGGGCGGCGGGGGCGAGGAACGTGGTTACGCGTCGCGCAGCGCGAACCACAGCTCCATGCGGACGTCCGGGTCGTCCAGGTCCGTGTTCAGGAGGGCCGCCGCGCGAGCGATCCGCTGGCGGACCGTGTTGCGGTGGACCGACAGCGCCACCGCCGTACGGTCCCAGCTGCCGTGCAGGGACAGCCAGGTGCGCAGCGTCTCCAGGAGGGCGGCGTTCCCGGCGACGGGCGCCAGCACCGCACGGGCGTGCGCCGCGGCCTCGGCCGGCGCGACGAGCCCGGCCAGCCCCGGCCGGTCCCCGTGCCGGACCACCGGCTCCCGCGTGGCCCGCGCCCGCGACAGCGCACGAGCGGCCTGCGTATCGGCCACCCCCCACTCGCGCGGCACGACGGCCGCGCTCACCCCGCACGTCCAGCCGGGCTGGACAGCGGGTTCACGGTGACCCGCGGGGACGAGGACCCGTACGACGTCACCGGCCACGTCGACCAGCGCAGACCCGAGCGCCGCCCCGAGGGCGGACGCGGCCACGGCGTCCGGCGCGGGACCGTCGGGCCGCGCGTGCACGACGACCCACCGCTCGCCGGGGTCCAGCAGCGCGGCGACCTCCTCCGGCGCGGCACCCAGCAGCATGCGGACCAGCGCCGAGGAGCGGGCCGCGCCCGTACTGCTCTGGTGCTCCCCGGTGAGCAGGGACAGCAGGACCGCGCCGACGGAGGCGATCGTGTGGTCGCCGGGATCGCGGCGGGCGGCGGCGACGCCGAGGACGAAGCCCTGCCCGGTGCCGAGGGCGTACGCGGCGAGATGGACACCGGCCACCGTGTCACTGGCGGAGGACGGAGTCGGTCCGCCGGAGCCACCCTCGGTGGCGGGCCGCACCACCCCCGCCAGCCCCGCCAGAGCAGCGCCCACCTCCACCCCCGCCCCCGGCAGCCGCCCCGCCGAGGCGACCTCCGCGCCGTCCGGGGCGTACAGCACGGCGCGGCCCCCGGTCCGCTGGGCGAGCTGCCGGAGCACCGACGGGACGGGGTCCGGGCGGGCCGCGGCGGCGGCCAGGCTCTGCTGGGCCTCCGTGACGCGGCGCAGTTCGGTGTGCCGGGCCTGGGCCATGAGCTGCCAGACGGCCCGCGCCACGCCCGAGAAGGTCGTCCGGGGCGGTACCTCCACGAGCGGCAGCCCGTACTGGTCGCAGGCCTCCACCAGGGCCCGCGGGACCGTGTCGTGCACGGGCGCCACCCCGAAGCCGAGCGCGGCGCCCCCCGCCTCGACGATCCGCGGCACGTACGCGTCGAAGTACGTGCCGGACCCCGCCGCCTCCGGGATGTGCACCCCGGCCGTCAGCAGCAGCTCGCCGCCGAGCAGGTACGGGTACGGGTCCGCCATCTCCGAGGTGTGCGCCCAGTGGATCACCGTGGCCGGATCGCGCGGCCCTGCGATCTGCCGCAGCCCCAGGTCCTCCCGGGCCAGCAGCGCGGCAAGCGGTACGGGCGGGGTGGGGGGTACGGCAGGAACAGCAGGGACAGCAGCGTCCGGCATGGTGGACGTTTCCTCCATCGGATCCGGTGGCAGTGGATGAAACGTACACTTCAGCGTTGCTTTCCGGCCACCTAATGTCGTGGCGACCGGAGACCGCGGGTGAGGGCAGCAGCTCCCCGCGGCGCACACGAGCGATCAGCCAGCCAGGAGGGCCCCATGGCCGTCGACTACACCGTGATCGTCGTCTATCTCGCCGGGATGCTGGCGATGGGCTGGTGGGGCATGCGCCGCGCCAAGTCCAAGAGCGACTTCCTGGTCGCCGGACGGCGGCTCGGCCCGACGATGTACTCCGGCACGATGGCCGCGATCGTCCTCGGCGGCGCGTCCACCATCGGCGGCGTCGGCCTCGGCTACCAGTACGGGCTCTCCGGCGCCTGGATGGTCTTCACCATCGGCCTCGGGCTCCTCGCCCTGTCCCTCTTCTTCTCGGCGCGCATCGCCCGGCTGAAGGTCTACACCGTCTCCGAGATGCTCGACCTGCGCTACGGCGGCCGGGCCGGCGTGATCTCGGGCCTGGTCATGTGGGCGTACACCCTCATGCTCGCGGTGACGTCGACCATCGCGTACGCCACCATCTTCGACGTCCTCTTCGACATGAACCGGACGGTCGCGATCATCCTCGGCGGTTCGATCGTCGTCGCGTACTCGACGCTCGGCGGCATGTGGTCGATCACCCTCACCGACATGGTCCAGTTCGTCGTGAAGACCATCGGTGTGCTGCTTCTGCTCCTGCCCATCGCCGTCGTCAAGGCCGGCGGATTCAGCGAGATGAAGGCGCAGCTGCCCACCGAGTACTTCGACCCGCTCGGCATCGGCGGGGAGACGATCTTCACGTACGTGCTGATCTACACGTTCGGCATGCTGATCGGGCAGGACATCTGGCAGCGCGTCTTCACCGCGGGCAGCGACCGCACCGCCAAGTGGGGCGGCACCGTCGCGGGCACCTACTGCCTGGTGTACGCGCTCGCCGGCGCCGTCATCGGCACCGCCGCCAAGGTCCTCTACCCGAGGCTGACCAGCCCGGACGACGCCTTCGCCACGATCGTCAAGGACGAACTGCCCGTCGGGGTACGCGGACTGGTGCTCGCCGCCGCCCTCGCGGCCGTGATGTCGACGTCCTCCGGAGCCCTCATCGCCTGCGCGACCGTCGCCAACAACGACATCTGGTCGCGGCTGCGCGGCGCCGTCCGGCCGGGCGCCGCACAGGGCGGCGACCACGACGAGGTCAAGGGCAACCGCCTCTTCATCCTCGTCATGGGCATCGCCGTCATCTGTACGGCCATCGCCCTCAACAACGTCGTCGAGGCCCTGACCGTCGCCTACAACCTCCTCGTCGGCGGCCTCCTCGTGCCCATCCTCGGCGGTCTGCTCTGGAAGCGCGGCACCGCGCAGGGCGCCCTCGCCGCCGTCGCGGTCGGCGGTCTCGCGGTCGTCGGCCTGATGGCCACGTACGGGATCCTCGCGAACGAGCCGATCTACTACGGACTCCTCGCCTCCCTCGCCGTGTACGTGATCGTCTCCCTCGCCACGCCCGCCACCGACGCGGCCGTGCTCGCCGCCTGGCGCGAACGCCTCGCGGGCCGCGGCTCCGAGCCCGCCGCCGAACTCAAGGAAGAGAGTGTCACCCGATGAACAGCAACGACACGCCCCGCGGGCCCGTCGACTCGTCCCGCGTACCGCGGTACGCGGGACCGGCCACCTTCGCCCGGCTGCCCCGCCTCGACGAGGTCGGCACCACCGATGTCGCCGTGGTCGGTGTGCCGTTCGACGCGGGCGTCTCGTACCGGCCCGGGGCCCGCTTCGGCGGGAACGCGATCCGCGAGGCGAGCCGGCTGCTGCGGCCGTACAACCCGGCGCAGGACGCGTCGCCGTTCGCCCTCGCCCAGGTCGCCGACGCCGGGGACATCGCCGCGAACCCCTTCGACATCAACGAGGCCGTGGAGACCATCGAGGGGGCCGCCGACGACCTCCTCGGCACCGGCGCCCGGCTGATGACCCTCGGCGGCGACCACACCATCGCCCTGCCGCTGCTGCGCGCGGTGGCCCGCAAGCACGGCCCGGTCGCGCTGCTGCACTTCGACGCGCACCTCGACACCTGGGACACCTACTTCGGCGCCGAGTACACGCACGGCACCCCGTTCCGGCGGGCCGTCGAGGAGGGCATCCTCGACACCGAGGCGCTCTCCCACGTCGGCACCCGCGGGCCGCTGTACGGCCGGCAGGACCTCACCGACGACGAGAAGATGGGCTTCGGCATCGTCACCTCCGCCGACATCTACCGGCGCGGCGCCGACGAGGTCGCCGACCAGCTGCGCCAGCGCATCGGCGACCGCCCGCTGTACATCTCCATCGACATCGACTGCCTCGACCCGGCCCACGCGCCCGGCACCGGCACGCCCGAGGCGGGCGGCATGACCTCCCGGGAACTCCTGGAGATCCTGCGCGGCCTCGCCTCCTGCCACCTGGTCTCCGCGGACGTCGTCGAGGTGGCCCCCGCGTACGATCACGCCGAGATCACCTCGGTCGCCGCGTCCCACACGGCGTACGAACTGACCACCATCATGTCCCGCCAGATTGCAGAGGCCCGAGCGCAGTGACCCACGACCACGACCTGGTGCTCCGCCCGACCCCGGAGCAGACGGAGGCCGCGCTCAACCCGCCGCCCGGCCGCAACGGCGGAGACCTGGTCGTGGAGACCCTCGCCGGTCTCGGCGCGACCACCGTCTTCGGGCTCCCCGGCCAGCACGCGCTCGGCATGTTCGACGCGCTGCGCCGCTCCGACCTCGCGTACATCGGGCTGCGGGTCGAGAACAACGCCGGATTCGCGGCGGACGCGTACGGCCGGATCACCGGCGAGGCCGCCCCGCTGCTCCTGTCGACCGGGCCCGGCGCGCTGACCTCGCTGGCCGCGCTCCAGGAGGCGGCGGCAGCCAGCGCCCCCGTCCTCGCCATCAGCAGCCAGATCCCCAGTGCGGGACTCGGTGGCGGCCGGCACGGCTACCTCCACGAACTGCCCGACCAGCAGGCCTCGTTCCGGGGCGTGGTGAAGTCCGTCCACACCGTCCGTACGCAGTCGCAGATCCCCTCCGCGATCGCCGAGGCCTGGGAATCGGCGCTCACCGCCCCGCACGGGCCCGTATGGGTGGAGATCCCGCAGGACGTGCTGCTCGCCGAGACGGCCCTGCCCGCCGTCACCGCCGTGGACGCCGCTCCCCACGACCTGCCCCCGCGCCCCGAACTGACCGCCGTGGCCGCCGACCTCCTCGCGAACGCGGCCCGCCCGGTGATCATCGCGGGCGGCGGAGTCGTCCGCTCCGACGCGTCGGGCAAGCTGAAACAGCTCGCCGAGCGGCTGGACGCGCCCGTCGTCACCACCTTCGGCGGCAAGGGCGCCTTCCCCTGGAACCATCCGCTCTCGCTGCAGTCCTGGCTGGAGGACCGGCACACCACGGACTTCCTGGAGGACGCCGACGTCCTGCTCGTGGTCGGCTCGGGGCTCGGTGAACTCTCCTCGAACTACTACACGTTCAAGCCGCGCGGCCGGGTGATCCAGATCGAGGCCGACCTCGGGAAACTGGAGTCCAACCACCCCGCCCTCGGCATCCACGCGGACGCCCGCCTCGCCCTGTCCGCGCTGCTCGAAACCCTCTCCGAGCCGCGGCGGGACCCGACGGCCGCGGACCGCGTACGGACCGTGCTCGACCTCGTCCGCGAGCGGATCGACGCGCAGGAACTCACCCTGGAACAGCAGGTACTGGCGGCCGTCCGGGAAGCCCTGCCGGACCGGTCGGCGAGCTTCTGGGACATGACGATCCTCGCCTACTGGGCCTGGTCGGCCTTCGACGCCCGGCGTCCCAACACCATGCACTCCGCGCAGGGCGCGGGCGGCCTCGGCTACGCCTTCCCGGCGGCGATCGGCGGTGCGGTCGCCGACCCCACCCACCCGGTCCTCGCGGTCTCCGGCGACGGCGGCGCGCTCTATTCCATCGCCGAACTCGCCACCGCCAGGCAGCACGACCTCGACGTGACCTGGCTGATCGTCGACGACGGCGGCTACGGAATCCTGCGCGAGTACATGACGGACGCGTTCGGGCAGTCCACCGCCACGGAACTGAACCGCCCGGACTATGTGGCGCTCGCGGAGTCCTTCGGCGTCCCCGGCGTACGGACCACCCCGGACACCCTCGCAGCCGACCTGGCCAAGGCCCTCGCCACGCCGGGCCCTTCGGTGGTCGTGCTGCCGGCCCTGCTGCGGATGTTCGCGCCGACGCACCTGGGCTGAACACACCTGGGCTGAAAACGAGGGTGGGGCGGCACCCGGCCGCCCCACCCCATGTCCGTGGACCCGTTGCTCAGCGCAGGTACGCGCCGAAGTGGGCGGCCGTGGCGGGGGCGCCGAGGGTGCCCGCGCCGAACGCGAAGGACGAGGTGGCGGTGAGGCCGCTCGCCGTGCCGTTCAGGATCCAGACCGCGCCGTTCTGCTCGTTCTCGGCCGTGGAGCCGGCCGCGAGGTCGGCGTGACCGTCGCCGTTGAGGTCCAGCAGGGCGGTGCTCACACCGAACTCGTCGCTGTTCTCGGCGACTCCGGGGACACCGGCGGTGTTCTGGTGGAAGACCTGCGTCCCGGCGCCCGTGGCACCGGCGGCGCTGCCGGGGACCAGGGCGACCGAACCGGTGTCGTAGATGTCGCCGACGTCCTCGCCCGGGATGCCGAGCGCGATGTCGGCGTAGCCGTCACCGTTGACGTCGCCGACCGAGACCGACCCGCCGATCTCGTCCTCTTCCTCCTCGGCACCGGGGAACCCGGGCGAGTCCTGGTTGAAGGTCTGGACGCGGTCCTCGGACAGGCCGGCGGCCGAACCGAGGGCGACCTTGACGGTGCCGCTGCCCCAGTCGTTGCCGACCACGACGTCGTCGAAGCCGTCCTTGTCGACGTCCCCGATGCCGGTGCCCATCCTGTTGCCCGCGGCCTCACCGGGGACCCAGGCGCCCTTGAAGCCCGCGCTGCCGCCGCCGAGGAGCAGGCGGTTGCCCCAGACGCCGTCGCCCTCGTAGTGGTAGGCAACGATGTCGTCCTTGCCGTCACCGTTGACGTCGCCGGTCTCGGTGGAGCTGACGGGGCCGCTGATCGACTCGCCGGACTTCAGGAGGGGCAGCGTGGAGGCGGGCGTTCCGGTACGCGAGACGGGGCCCTTCCACACGGTGCCGGTGGCGTTCACGGGGTCGTCGCCCCCGACGCTCTGGTAGGTGAACAGGGCGAGGTCCGTCTTGCCGTCGCCGTCGAAGTCACCGGTGGTGGGGGTCGCGTACCCGGCTATCGCCGTGCCGCCGGTGAGTCCGGAGGCGGAGCCCCACAGGATGACGGAGCCGGCCTTGCCGCCCGCGATCACGAGGTCGCTGTAGCCGTCGCCGTCGAGGTCGCCCTTGCTGAAGGTCGACCCGAAGCGCTGGCTCGCGGTGGCGGAGCCGGGAACGCCGCTGGTGGAGCGGCTGATGAGCTTCTTGTTGGAGGCGGAGACGCCGCTGGCGGAGCCGTAGGTGACGGCCACGTAACCGGCCTTGGCCTTGCTGGAGATGGTGCCGTCCGGGGCGCCCACGACCAGGTCGGCGTAGCCGTCGCCGTTGAAGTCGTCCTGCGCGTCCGCCGCCGCGGAGGCCGCCTTGGGGGCCGCCTGGGCGGAGGCCCCGGTCAGGGCCATCGCGCCGAATCCGCCGGCGAGCAGCACGGCCGCAGCCAGGGGCGCGCCGAGCGCGGTACGAGTTCGACGGTGTGCTCGGGACATGCGTGAGCCTTTCGAGTCGGTCGACGTCCATCTGTCGACGTTCGTCGGTCGTCGGATTCCGCTTTGCGTGCGGAACGCCGCGTTCACTGAGTTCGACTCGATCGGGGCGCCACCGGTTGTGCGCCTCAATGTCATGGATTCGTAACCGCAGGGACAGGTGTGGCGCCGAACTCCCGGTTGGTGACCGGGGGTTCAGCGCCACTCACTGTCGGTTCAGTGCCGCCCGTTTCGGGCTACCAGATCGCCTCGACCCACTCCGGGTGGTCGATGAACGGGTTCCGGTTGTGCTGGTAGGTGCTGTAGATCAGCTCGTTGCGGCGCTCTTCTGAGGTGCTGGGCGGGTCCTCGTCGTTCCACTGCTTCAGCACCGAGAGACGGCCGTGGTACGGGACGCTGCCGTTGGTGACGGCGTCGTTGGGCTCCAGGTCGGGCCAGGAGTCGTCACCCTCGTACCGGACGGCCATGTAGAGGATCATCCGGGCCACATCGCCCTTGACGGCGTCGCGCGGCTCGAAGGAGTTCGAGTCGGTGAGGCTGCCGCCGCTGTTGGTGAAGCTGCTGCCGCCGTTGTCGAAGTCCTTGTTGCCGCGGATGCTGTTGACCTGGACGTCCTCGGGCCGCAGGTGGTGCAGGTCCGTGCCGGGGCCCGCGGAGGTGCCGAAGTCGCCGTGGGACTGGGCCCAGGTGTGCTCGCGGTTCCAGTTGCCCGTGTTGCCGCCGTTGAGCGTCTTGCTGCGGGAGATGCCGGAGTAGAGCAGGACCACGTTGCTGCTGTTGTTCGGGTCCTGGTCGGTGACCTTGAGCGCTTCCCAGACCGCGGAGTACGAGATCTTCGTCTGGCTGCTGATGATCGTGTGCAGCGAACTCTTGAGGGCCGTGCCGGTCTTGCCGATCGCGTTCGCGTAGTACGTGTCGTCGTACGCGGTGGTGGTGGCCGCGGCGGGGGTCGCGGCGACCGTCGGGAGGGTGAGGCCGACGAGGACGGCGGAGACGCCTGCTGCCAGCGCCTTCCACTTGCCAATCTGCACAGCGGACATATGGGGTGCCCTTTCCCGAGAACGGCACGCGCCGGTACGCGAAGCCCGGAGTGATGAGGGGCAACGGGCCCGCGTTCTACGCGTGTTGACGGTTCGGTCAATCGGGAGAGTGGCATGGACATGAGGTCGGTTGCGTAACGGGAAGGAATCGTTCGTGTGACGTTCTCGCATACGACGCAACCCCTGGACGTTTCCGGTCCAGGGGTTGCGAAGGGGCAGGGTTTTCCCCAACTGGCTTAGGGCGGGCCCTAGTTGACGTCCTTTGCGTCGAGGCGGTAGAGGGACTGGGTGTTCTGGGAGCCGGAGGAGTCCGAGGAGTCGGAGCCGGCCGAGGAACTGTCGGAACTGTCGGAGGACGCCGATGAGTCGCTGCTGTACTCGCTCGCCTTCACCGCCGTCGCGTGCTCCTGCACCCAGGCGGTCACCTCGGCGCTGACGCTGTCGGAGTCGCCTCCGCCCATGCCACCGCCTCCGCCCATGCCTGCGCCGCCGAGCACGATGTAGTGCAGCTCGCCCTTCTTCACGAGTTCCTTCAGCTTGGCGAGGGTCATGGCCTTGTCGCTGCCGGACCAGCCCCACATGGAGATGACGGGCTGCTTCGTGCTGACGATCAGCTGAGCCGCGCTTTGCGAACTGGATACCGCGACCAGCCACTTGGCGCCGTCACGGTGCTTCTCCAGGTAGGAGGTCATGGCGCTGTCGGCGCCGCCGCCCATACCGCCGCCGCCCATACCCCCACCGCCGCCCATGCCGCCGCCCGCGCCGGTCGGCGGGGTGCCGGTCTGGCCGCTGCCCTGCTCCTGGCCGCCCTCCTGCTGACCGTCACCTTGCTGCTGGCCGCTCGGGGCGCCACTGGGGGCTCCGTTCGGGGGCGTACCCATCCGGCCGCCGCCCGGGGCTTCGCCACCGGCCTGCTGGCCGCCTTGCTGCTGACCGTCCTGCTGACCGCCGGGGGCCTGGCCGCCACCGCCGCCGGGGAAGCCGCCCTGGCCGCCGCGGCCACCGCCACCGCCGCCGGGTCCGCCGCCCATGCCGCCGCCGGTGGTGGGGCCGGCCGTCGGGTTCGTACCGCTCATGCCGCCGCCCGAACTCGCGGGCACCGAGGCCGCGTAGGCGGCGGGCCCGGCGAGGGAGGCGACGACGGCTGCGGCCACCGCGGCGGTGAGCAGCCGCGTCCGCCGACCGGTCCGGAAGAGGAACAGGCCCACGATCGCCAGGACCATCACCACCGCGACGGCCGGCCACAGCCAGGTGTTCCAGCCGGTCGCGCGGCGCAGCAGGACGACGGCCCAGACGCCGGTGGCGGCGAACGCCACGGGCAGCACCCAGGACCAGACCCCGGACCGGCGCCTGGCGTCACCCGTGCGGAAGGCACGCAGGAGCATCGCCCCGCCGCCTCCGCACAGCGCCGCGATACCGGGCGCGAGGGCGGTCGTGTAGTACGGGTGCATGGTGCCTTCGGCGAGGCTGAACGTGAGGTAGTGCAGCACGGTCCAGCCGCCCCACAGGATCAGCGCGGCGCGCGTGAGGTCCGTACGGGGGGCGCGTCCGCGCAGGACGAGGCCGCCGACGAGGGCGATCGCGGAGAAGGGGAGGAGCCAGGAGATCTGGCCGCCCAGCACGTCGTTGAACATGCGCCCGATCCCGGCGGTCCCGGAGAAACCGCCGCCGCCCCCTCCGCCCCCGCCGCCGTTGCCGTCGCCGCCGAGGACGCGGCCGAGGCCGTTGTAGCCCATGATCAGGTCCCAGGCGGTGCCGTCCGTGGAACCGCCGATGTACGGGCGCTCCGAGGCGGGCACGAACGACACGGCGGCGGCCCACCAGAAGCTGGAGACCGCGAGGGCGACCGCGGCGACGGCGAGGTTGCGTACGCGGCGGAGCAGGCCGCCCCGGGCCGCGTACAGGTAGACGGCGAAGACGGCGGGCAGGGCGATGTAGCCCTGGAGCATCTTGGTGTTGAAGGCGAACCCGAAGCACACGGCCGCGCCGACCAGCGGAAGCAGCTTGCCGTTGTGGACGGCGCGCAGGGCGAGCGCCGCGCCCCCGACCATCAGCAGCACGAGCAGGGTGTCGGGGTTGTTGTCGCGGTTGATGGCGACGGTGATCGGGGTGAGCGCGAGCACGAGCGCGGCGACGGCGGCCGGGGCGTGGCCCCAGACCCGCTTGACCGAGGAGTGCAGGACCCAGATCGTGCCGAGGGCGGCGGCGACCAGCGGCAGCATCATCTGCCAGGTGCCGTACCCGAAGACGCGGCAGGACAGGCCCATCACCATCAGGACGAAGGGCGGCTTGTCCACGGTCAGGAAGTTCCCGGCGTCGAGCGAGCCGAAGAACCACGCCTTCCAGCTCTGCGTGCCGCTGAACACGGCCGCGCTGTAGAAGCTGTTCAGGCTGGAGGAGGAGAGGTTCCAGGAGTACAGCACGCCGGCCAGGACGAGGATCGCGCCGAGCACGGGCAGCGACCAGCGGGGCGCCTTGCCGGGCGGCGCGACCGTCTCGTCGGGAGGAGTCGAGGCGGCGGCCTCGGGGGCGTGGGGGTACGGATCGGTGGCAGATGTCACCAGGTCATCGTGGTCGGCAGGTTTTGGCGGGGCCTGTGCTGAACCTGGGCCTCACCTGTGAGCGGCGAAGCCTCCGGCTTTGACGACGGCGATGAACGGGGTACGCCCGGGAGCAGCCGGGACAGGCCCGCGCATTCCGCGTCGTAGCGGGCGTACAACTTCCGGCCACCCCCGTGAGTCAACGGTGGCGAGTGTGCCGGGGGCGCACTCGTACGAAATCAACGGGGGATGGGAACACTTCATGACTCACCGGATATCTTGGCGCGGCCGTGTGCTCTGTGCGGGCCTGGGCGCCGGCGTGCTGCTGCCGCTGGCCGTCGCCGCGACACCGGCCGCCGCGGCCACGACCCCGCAGGTCACCTGCACGTCGAACGACCAGGCCCTGGCGGTCAAGCTGAAGAAGGACATCACCGCGGCCCTCGCGAGCCGCAGAGGCACGGTCGCCGTCGGACTCCGCGACCGTACGACCAACACCACCTGCACGCTGAGCCCGACCAGGGCCTACGACTCCGCGAGTGTCGTCAAGGTGACCGTCCTCGCCACGCTGCTCTGGGACGCCAAGAAGCACAACCGCTATCTCACCCAGCGCGAGTCCGACCTCTCCACGGCCATGATCACCAAGTCGGACAACGCGGCCACGACCAAGCTCTGGAACCAGCTGGGCGTCAGTAAGGTGAAGGGCTTCCTCGCCGCGGCCGGGATGACGCAGACCAAGCCCGGCGCGAACGGCTACTGGGGGCTGACCCAGATCACCGTGCAGGACGAGCAGAAGCTCCTCGCGCTCCTCACCGCCAAGAACACGGTCCTGAGCGACAACTCCCGGGCGTACACGCTGAAGCTGATGAACAAGGTCGTCTCCTCGCAGCGCTGGGGCACCCCGGCGGGCGCCCCCGCCGCCGTCTCGGTCCACGTCAAGAACGGCTGGCTGTCCCGCTCCACCCACGGCTGGCGCGTGCACAGCGTCGGCACCTTCAAGGGTGGCGGCCACGACTACACGATCTCGGTCCTCACCCAGGACAACAGCACGATGAACTACGGCGTCACCACCATCCAGGCCGTGGCCCGCGCGATCCACAAGGACCTCGTGCCGAGCGCGGCGAGCCGCTACGCGCCGACGACCACCCCGAAGGAGGCCTTCCCGGCGGTCCCGCCCGCCTGACCCGCCGGCCGACGCCCACCGAGGGGGACGGGGAAGCCGCTGTCCGGAATTCACGGCCCGTACCCTCCCCCTCAACCGGCCTCCCCCTACCGTGACGCCATGCGTCCGAGATCCGTACTCGCTCCCCTCGCGGCCACCCTCACCGCCGGCCTGGCGGCAGTCACCTGTGCCGCCGGGCCCGCCGCCGCCCACAACGCTCCCGCCCGCCACGCCTGCTCGCCCGCCGTCTCCATCGAGCGCTTCTCCGACGCCCTCGACAAGACGACGTACGAAGGCGCGTTCGTCGGCAACTTCTCCGCGCTGGCCGTGGACCGCGACGGGGCGATCGCCGCGCTCTCCGACCGGTCCTCCGTCTTCACCCTGGACCCGGAGAGCCTGAGCCCGCGCTCCGTCGTGCCGCTGGCCGACGAGGGCGGTGCCGCGCTGGATTCCGAGGGGCTGGTCGTCGACCGTGACGGCACCCGGCTCGTGTCGTCCGAGACCGAGCCGTCGGTACGCCGTTACGGCCGCGACGGCACCCTCCTGGCCCGCCTCCCCGTGCCGGACGCCCTGCGTGTCGCCCCGGCCGGCCGCGCCACCGCCAACCAGACCTTCGAGGCGCTGACCCTCTTGCCCGGCGGCCGTACCCTGCTGGCCGGCATGGAGGGCTCCCTGTCCGGCGACACCCCCGGCGTCGTACGCCTCCAGACCTGGCAGCGGCACGGCAAGAGCGACTTCCGGCTCGGCGACCAGTACGGATATCGCACCGACACCGGGCTCGGGCTCGTCGAGGCCGCCGCGACCCCCGACGGCCGCCTGCTCGTCCTGGAGCGCGGCTTCACCGCCGGGGTCGGCAACACCGTCCGCCTCTATCTGGCGGACCTCCGCCACGCCACGGACACCTCCCGTGTCGACGCCCTGACCGGCCAGGACGGCGTACGCCTCGTGCGCAAGACCCTTCTCGCGGACATCGCGGACTGCCCCTCCCTCGGCGCGACCGCCAAGCAGCCGCAGCCCAATCCGCTGCTCGACAACATCGAGGGCATGGCCGTCACCGGCACCGCCCGGGGCGCCCTGCGCGTCCTTCTCGTCAGCGACGACAACCAGGGCGCCACCCAGACCACCCGCTTCTACTCCCTGCGGGTGCGCCCCTGATCCCTCCGCGCACGCCCCCGATTGTTGCGGAGGGATGAAATCCGCTTCGATCCGTGTTGGTGCCTTCCGGACGATCAGGACCGGACGAGGGAAGGCACCAGGAGTGACGACGCAGCGGGGATGGGCACGGCGGCTGGCCGGGTACGCGTGGCGGTACCCGAAGGACGTCGTGCTCTCGCTGGGAGCCTCGCTCGCCGGCATGGCCGTCATGGCCCTCGTGCCGCTGATCACCAAGGTGATCATCGACGATGTCGTGGGCGACCACACCCGCGACATGGCCCCCTGGGCGGGCGCGCTCATCGGCGCCGGCGTCCTCGTCTACGTCCTCACCTACATCCGCCGCTACTACGGCGGCCGGCTCGCGCTCGACGTCCAGCACGACCTGCGCACCGACATGTACGAGACGATCGTCCGCCTCGACGGCAGGCGCCAGGACGAGCTGTCCACCGGCCAGGTCGTGGGCCGCGCCACCAGCGACCTCCAGCTCATCCAGGGTCTGCTCTTCATGCTCCCGATGACGATCGGGAACGTCCTGCTCTTCCTGATCTCGCTCGGGATCATGGCCTGGCTGTCCCTCCCGCTCACCCTGGTCGCCCTGGCCGTCGCCCCCGCCATCTGGTTCATCGCCCGGCGCAGCCGCTCCAGGCTCCACCCGGCGACCTGGTACGCGCAGGCGCAGGCCGCCGCGGTGGCCGGGGTCGTCGACGGCGCGGTCAGCGGCGTACGGGTGGTGAAGGGCTTCGGGCAGGAGGACCAGGAGACCGGCAAGCTCCGGGAGATCGGCCGGCGGCTCTTCGCGGGGCGGCTGCGCACGATCCGGCTCAATTCCAAGTACACCCCGGCGCTCCAGGCCGTTCCGGCGCTCGGGCAGGTCGCCATGCTGGCGCTCGGCGGCTGGCTGGCGGTGCGGGGCGAGGTCACCCTCGGTACGTTCGTCGCCTTCTCCTCCTATCTCGCCCAGCTCGTGGGGCCCGTGCGGATGCTCGCCATGGTCCTCACCGTCGGCCAGCAGGCCAGGGCGGGCGCCGAACGCGTCCTGGAGCTGATCGACACCCGCCCGTCCATGGAGGACGGCACGAAGGACCTCCCGGCCGACGCGCCCGCCACCGTCGAGTTCGACGGCGTGTCCTTCGCCTACGACGACGACCGCCCGGTCCTCGACGGCCTCAGCTTCGAGATCCGCTCCGGCGAGACCCTCGCCGTCGTCGGCTCCTCCGGCTCCGGCAAGTCCACGGTCTCCCTGCTGCTGCCCCGCTTCTACGACGTGAGCGGCGGCGCGGTCCTCATCGGCGGCCTCGACGTGCGCGAGCTGACCCTCGACTCACTGCGGGCCGCCATCGGACTCGTCCCCGAGGACTCCTTCCTCTTCTCCGACACCGTCGCCTCCAACATCGCGTACGGCCGCCCCGAGGCCACCCGCGAGGAGATCGAGACCGCCGCCCGCGCCGCCCAGGCGCACGGCTTCGTCTCCGCGCTGCCCGACGGCTACGACACCAAGGTCGGCGAACACGGGCTCACCCTCTCCGGCGGCCAGCGCCAGCGCGTGGCCCTCGCCCGCGCGATCCTCACCGACCCCCGCCTGCTGGTCCTCGACGACGCCACCTCCGCGGTCGACGCCCGCGTCGAGCACGAGATCCACGAGGCCCTGCGCGGAGTCATGGCGGGCCGCACCACCCTCCTCATCGCCCACCGCCGCTCCACCCTGAACCTCGCCGACCGCATCGCCGTCCTCGAAGACGGCCGCCTCGCCGACATCGGCACCCACGAGGAGCTGACCGGGCGCTCGCCGCTCTACCGCCGGCTGCTCACCGACCCGGACGAACTGGGCGGGGTCTCGCCCGGCCACACCGCACCCTCCTGCCCGGCGGAGGACACGTCCGTACGGGACGAGCTGGACGCGGAGTTCGACGCCGAGCGCGGTGTCACCCCGCGCCTGTGGACCGGCGACCGCGAACCGAAGGACACCGCGCTGGCCGGGATGCCCGCGACGCCCGGCCTCCTCGCCCAGGTCGACGCCCTGCCGCCCGCCACCGACACCCCCGCCGTCGACGAGGCGCGCGCGGTCACCCCGGAGGAGTCGTACGGGCTGCGGCGCCTGCTGCGGGGCTTCGGGCTGCCGCTGCTCGTCAGCCTCGGGCTCGTCGCCGTCGACGCCGGCATGGGTCTGCTGCTGCCGGTCCTGATCCGGCACGGCATCGACGAGGGCGTCTCCGAGATGGCCATCGGCGGGGTGTGGGCGGCCTCGGTGATCGCCCTGATCAGCGTGCTCGTCCAGTGGGCGGCACAGACCGGCGAGATCCGGATGACCGGCCGCACCGGCGAACGGGTCCTGTACGCGCTGCGGCTGAAGATCTTCGCGCAGCTCCAGCGGCTGGGGCTCGACTACTACGAGCGGGAGCTGACCGGCCGGATCATGACCCGCATGACGACGGACGTGGACGCGCTGTCGACGTTCCTGCAGACCGGCCTGGTCACCGCCTTCGTCTCGGTCGTCACCTTCTTCGGCATCATGGCCGCGCTGCTCGTCATCGACGTCCAGCTCGCGCTGGTCGTCTTCCTGACGCTGCCGCCGCTGATCCTCGGCACGTTCTTCTTCCGCAGGTCCAGCGTGAAGGCGTACGAGCTGGCCCGTGAGCGGGTGTCCGTGGTGAACGCCGACCTCCAGGAGTCGGTGTCGGGGCTGCGGATCCTCCAGGCGTTCCGGCGCGAGGGCTCGGGCGGGCGGCGCTTCGCGGAGGGCAGCGACAGCTACCGCCAGGCGCGGATCCGCGGGCAGTGGCTGATCTCCATCTACTTCCCCTTCGTGCAGCTGCTGTCCTCGGTGGCCGCCGCGGCCGTGCTCGTCGTGGGCGCCGGGCGCGTCGACGCGGGCACCCTCACCACCGGCGCGCTGGTGGCCTACCTCCTCTACATCGACCTGTTCTTCGCCCCCGTGCAGCAGCTCTCCCAGGTCTTCGACGGCTACCAGCAGGCGACCGTCTCCCTCGGCCGGATCCAGGAACTCCTCCAGGAGCCGACCTCGACGAAGGCCGCCGCCGAACCTCTCGAAGTGCTGTCCCTGCGGGGCGAGATCGCCTTCGAGGACGTCGACTTCGCGTACGGGTCCACTGGCGAAGGTGCGGCGGAAGAGGCGCTCAGCGGGGTGCGGCTGAGCATCCCCGCCGGGCAGACCGTCGCGTTCGTCGGCGAGACCGGCGCGGGCAAGTCGACGCTGGTGAAGCTGGTGGCCCGGTTCTACGACCCCACCGGCGGCCGGGTCACGGTCGACGGCACGGATCTGCGCTCGCTGGACCTGACCTCCTACCGGCACCGGCTCGGCGTCGTCCCGCAGGAGGCGTACCTCTTCCAGGGCACCGTCCGGGACGCCATCGCGTACGGCCGTCCCGACGCCACGGACGCGGCCGTGGAGGCGGCGGCCCGCGCGGTCGGCGCGCACGACATGATCGCCACGCTCGACGGCGGCTACCTCCACGAGGTCGCCGAGCGCGGCCGCAACCTCTCGGCCGGCCAGCGCCAGCTGATCGCGCTGGCCCGCGCCGAACTGGTCGACCCGGACATCCTCCTCCTCGACGAGGCCACCGCCGCGCTAGACCTGGCCACCGAGGCCCAGGTCAACCAGGCCACCGACCGCATCGCGGGCCGCCGCACCACCTTGGTCGTCGCCCACCGGCTGACCACCGCCGCGCGGGCGGACCGGGTCGTGGTGATGGCCGACGGCCGGGTCGCGGAGGACGGCACGCACGACGAACTGCTCGCGCTCGACGGCCGGTACGCGCGCCTGTGGCGGACGTTCGTGGGGGAGCCGGACCCGGTCGGCACGGGGAACTGACCGAGGCGAACACGCAGAAAAGCCGCAACCGACGGGTAGGGCAACCGTTCGCCGTACGCCATGCGTCCGTACAGCAGTACGTCAATGCAGGGCATCAGCCGCCGGGGGCCATGGAGGGACACCAGTGGACATGGGCGCGATACGCCGACGCCTCACGGTCGGCACCGCCGTGCTGACGGCGTCCGGGCTGCTGGCACTCGCGGGCCCGGCGGGCGAGGCCTCCGCCGCGTCACCGTGCGCCGGGCGGAAGGTGCGCACCCTGCCCTTCGCCACCGGCCATGTCGACGTCCACAAGAAGCGCGGTTACGTGTGCGCGGTGACCTACCCCAAGAAGGCGGGCGCCCGCCGCTACATGATGGTGAGCGTGCAGGCCCGGGGGAGCGAGCGCGTGCCGAACGCGGGCCGGTTCGTGCGGTACGCGGGTCCGGTGCGGGTGCACGCGGGCCACCGCTGCGTACGGGTCACGGGGGCCGTCGGCTCGGGCTCGGTCAGCACGGGCTGGATCCTCTGCTGAACCCCCAAGTCGTGCAGTCTTCGTACCGACCTGACGGGAATGTCCACAACATCCCCTGGTGTGGCAGCTGTTGCTGGGCTAAGTTCCGGCGGACATCTGCGTATTCAGGGGAGAACGCATGCGCAAGACGCTCAGATGGCTGTTGTCCCTCGTGGTGCTCATAGGCACCGTGAGCACGGCCGGGGCGGCCACCGCCGCCCAGCCGGACGCCGCCACCGCAACCCACCTCGTCACGGACGAGTCGGCGGACATCAAGGACCGCCTCCTCGCGATACCGGGCATGAGCCTGATCGAGGAGAAGCCCTACACGGGCTACCGCTTCTTCGTCCTCAACTACACCCAGCCGGTCGACCACCGGCACCCGTCCAAGGGCACGTTCAAGCAGCGCATCACCGTGCTGCACAAGGACACCGCCCGCCCGACGGTCTTCTACACCGGCGGCTACAGCGTCTCCACGACGCCGAGCCGCCGCGAGCCGACCCAGATCGTGGACGGCAACCAGATCTCCATGGAGTACCGCTACTTCACCCCGTCCCGGCCCGAGCCGGCGGACTGGTCGAAGCTCGACATCTGGCAGGCGGCCAGCGACCAGCACCGCATCTTCAAGGCCCTCAAGCCGGTCTACGACAAGAAGTGGGTCTCCACGGGCGGTTCGAAGGGCGGCATGACCGCCACCTACTTCGAGCGCTTCTACCCGCGTGACATGGACGGCGTCGTCGCGTACGTCGCCCCCAACGACGTGGTGAACAAGGAGGACTCGGCGTACGACCGGTTCTTCGCCAAGGTCGGCACCAAGGAGTGCCGCACCCGGCTGAACGCGGTGCAGCGCGAGGCACTCGTCCGCCGGACCGCGCTGGAGAAGAAGTACAAGGACGTGGCCGCGACCGAGGGCTACACCTTCAACACCATCGGCAGCCTGGACCGGGCGTACGAGGCGGTCGTCCTCGACTACGTCTGGGGCTTCTGGCAGTACAGCCTGCTCGCCGACTGCGACACGATCCCGGCGGACGCGAAGAACGCCACGGACGACGAGATCTGGACGTCGATCGACACGATCTCCGGCTTCTCGTTCTACACGGACCAGGGCCTGTCGCCCTACACGCCGTACTACTACCAGGCGGGCACGCAGCTCGGTGCGCCGACCATCGTCTTCCCGCACATCGAGAAGAAGTACATCCGCTACGGCTACCAGCCGCCGCGGAACTTCGTGCCGCGCGACATCGACATGAAGTTCCAGCCGGGTGTCATGCGCGACGTCGACTCCTGGGTCAAGCACAACGCGAACCGGATGCTGTTCGTGTACGGGCAGAACGACCCGTGGGGCGCCGAGCCGTTCCGCCTCGGCAGGGGTGCCCGTGACTCGTACGTCTTCACGGCCCCGGGCCTGAACCACGGCGCCAACGTCGCCGGACTCGTCCCCGACCAGAAGGCGCTCGCCACGGCCCGCATCCTGGAGTGGGCGGGCGTCGCCACGGCCGCGGTCCAGGCGGACCCGGAGAAGGCGAAGCCGCTGGCCAAGTACGACTCGAAGCTGGACAAGCGCACGGTCGAGCGACAGCTCCGCCCGTAGCACTCCACCCGGCGGCACGACAGGCACCGG
>NZ_JBHWZP010000110.1:0-26981 GCF_042728395.1 Streptomyces sp. NPDC060205 | reverse complement strand
CGAGGATCGGCCAGCCGGAGAGCGGCGGGGCCCTGCGTCTGCAAAGGAAACGCCAACTCCGGGCGCCCGTAGGAATCTTGACGTCAATCGGTGTGTTCTTGTGATGTGCAGGACACCCCGGCGGAGCATGACCGGTTGTACAACGTAAGCTGTACCGGTGCTGATTCGCGGCAAGTGGGGCGATACTGCGCGACACCAGGCATAGGGTCTGCCGCGCGGACGGCCGGGCGGCGTGTCCGAAATAGTCACCATTGGGTCAGCAGTGTAGAACGGGAGATGTGACGGCGATGGCTACGGAAACTCTCCAGCTCCGCTGCGCGTGTGCCGTCCGTGCGTGTGCCGTCAGCGGCCCGGGCGGCGGGCGATGACACCGGCCGGAACGGCACGCGCCGGTGATCCGGAGCGCAGCACCCTCGACAAGGCCGCGGACGAGAACTTTCCCGTGGCGCCGTTCTTCCTGCCCAGGGCCTGGCGGGCCGACCTCATGGCCGTCTACGGCTTCGCGCGGCTCGTCGACGACATCGGCGACGGGGACCTCGCCCCCGGCGGCGCGGACGCACGCCTCCTGGGCGTGTCCCCCGAAGAGGCGAAGGACCGGCTCGTCCTGCTCGACGCGTTCGAGGCGGACCTGCGCAAGGTCTTCGACTCGACCCCGGGCCACCCGCTCCTGCGCCGCCTGCAGCCCACCGTCCGCCGCACCGGCCTGACCCCCGAGCCCTTCCTCGGCCTGATCGCCGCGAACCGCCAGGACCAGCTCGTCAAGCGGTACGAGACCTACGACGACCTGCTCGCCTACTGCGAACTGTCCGCGAACCCGGTCGGCCGCCTCGTCCTGTCCGTCACCGGCACCTCCACCCCCGAGCGGGTCCGCCTCTCCGACGCGGTCTGCACCGCCCTGCAGATCGTCGAACACCTCCAGGACGTCGCCGAGGACCTCGGCCGCGACCGCATCTACCTTCCCGCCGAGGACATGAAGCGCTTTCACGTCCAGGAGGCGGATCTCGCCACGCCCACGGCAGGCGCATCGGCGCGCGCACTGGTTGCATACGAAGCAGAACGCGCCCGGAACCTCCTGAATGAAGGCACCCCCCTCGTGGGTAGCGTCCACGGCAGGCTGAAGCTGCTGCTCGCGGGGTTCGTGGCAGGAGGAAGGGCGGCGATCCGGGCGATCGCCGCCGCCGAATACGACGTACTTCCCGGCCCGCCGAAGCCCGGCAAGATCCAGTTGCTGCGCGAGGTGGGAGTGACTCTGCGAGGAGAGGGGTGATCCGGACCGTGGAGTCGGAACCACACATGTCCGCACCGGTACTCGCCGCTTACGGCTACTGCGAGGCGGTCACCGGGCAGCAGGCCCGGAATTTCGCGTACGGCATCCGGCTGCTGCCGACGCCCAAGCGGCGGGCCATGTCCGCGCTGTACGCGTTCTCACGGCGCGTCGACGACATCGGTGACGGAACGCTCGCCCCCGAGGTCAAGGCGAAGCGGCTGGAGGAGACCCGGGCGCTGCTCGGCCGGATCCGCGACCGCTCGGTCGACGAGGACGACACCGACCCGGTCGCCGTCGCCCTGCGGCACACGGCCGACCACTTCCCGGTGCCGCTCGACGGCCTCGACGAACTCATCGACGGCGTGCTCATGGACGTCCGCGACGAGACGTACGAGACCTGGGACGACCTGAAGGTCTACTGCCGCTGTGTCGCCGGAGCCATCGGCCGCCTCTCGCTCGGCGTCTTCGGTACGGAACCGGGGGCGCGCGGCGCCGAGCGGGCGCCGGAGTACGCGGACACCCTCGGGCTCGCGCTGCAACTCACCAACATCCTCAGGGACGTTCGCGAGGACGCCGAGAACGGCCGGACGTACCTGCCCGCGGACGACCTCGCGAAGTTCGGCTGCTCGGCAGGGTTCAAGGGACCGCGCCCGCCGGAGGGCTCCGACTTCGCGGGCCTCGTGCACTTCGAGGTGCGCCGGGCCCGCGCGCTCTTCGCCGAGGGCTACCGGCTGCTGCCCATGCTGGACCGCCGCAGCGGCGCCTGTGTCGCCGCGATGGCGGGCATCTACCGCCGTCTCCTGGACCGCATCGAGCGCGAACCGGAGGCCGTCCTGCGCGGCCGGGTCTCGCTCCCCGGACGCGAGAAGGCGTACGTCGCCGTGCGCGGCCTCTCCGGCCTCGACGCCCGGCACGTCTCCCGCCGAACCGTCAGGAGGCGCGCTTGATGGACACTCCGGGCCAAGCTGACGCAAGTACCTGGAAACGGCGCGCAACCCTCCAGCCCGGGACGGCGTCCCTGACTGCATCGGCCGCCCGTGCCCCGCTCCACCGGCACGGCGAGGCCGCGGGGGAAGGTGCACGATGAACGACACCACGCAGGACGAGGGGCCCGATGCCGGCTCCCCGGGACGCCCCACGACGGCCGTAGTGGTCGGCGGGGGGCTCGCGGGAACGACCGCGGCGCTCGCGCTGGCCGACGCGGGCGTGCGGGTCACGCTGCTCGAAGGCAGGCCCCGCCTGGGCGGGCTCGCCTTCTCCTTCCGGCGCGACGGGCTCACCGTGGACAACGGCCAGCATGTGTACCTGCGCTGCTGCACGGCCTACCGCTGGTTCCTCGACCGCGTCGAAGGGGCCGCGCTCGCGCCGCTCCAGGACCGTCTGGACGTACCCGTCCTCGACGTGGAGGCGCCGGCCGGACGGCGGCTCGGCAGAATCGGCAGAACAGCGCTGCCCGTCCCGCTGCATCTGGCGCGCAGCCTCGCGACCTACCCGCATCTCTCGCTCGCCGAGCGCGCCAGGGTCGGCCGTGCCGCTCTGGCGCTCAAAGGACTCGACCTCGCCGATCCGGCGCTCGACGCGCAGAACTTCGGCGACTGGCTGACCGCGCACGGTCAGTCGGAGCGGGCCATCGAGGCACTGTGGGACCTGGTGGGGGTCGCCACCCTCAACGCGGTGGCCGGCGACGCCTCGCTCGGGCTCGCCGCGATGGTGTTCAAGACCGGTCTGCTGTCCGACCCGGGCGCCGCCGACATCGGCTGGGCGCGCGTCCCGCTGGGTGAACTGCACGACCGCCTCGCCCGCAAGGCGCTCGACTCCGCGGGAGTCCGTACCGAGGTCCGTACACGAGTCACCTCCATCTCCCCTCACGAGAACGGGCGTTGGAGCGTATCGGTTCCCGGCGAGACGCTCGACGCCGACACGGTCGTGCTCGCCGTACCGCAGCGCGAGGCGCACGATCTGCTGCCCGAGGGCGCGCTCGACGCCCCCGAGCGCCTGCTGGAGATCGGCACGGCGCCGATCCTCAACATCCACGTCGTCTACGACCGCAAGGTCCTCAGCCGGCCGTTCTTCGCCGCGCTCGGCTCCCCGGTGCAGTGGGTCTTCGACCGCACCGAGGCGTCCGGGCTGGGGGAGGGCCAGTACCTCGCGCTCTCCCAGTCGGCCGCGCAGGACGACATCGACGCACCGGTCGCGGCGCTGCGCGAGAAGTACCTGCCGGAACTGGAGCGGCTGCTGCCGCACACCAGGCACGCGCAGGTCCGGGACTTCTTCGTGACCAGGGAGCGTACGGCGACGTTCGCCCCGACCCCCGGCGTCGGACGGCTGCGGCCCGGCGCCCACACCAAGGCATCCGGCCTGTACCTGGCCGGCGCGTGGACCGCCACAGGGTGGCCCGCGACCATGGAGAGTGCGGTCCGCAGCGGAGTGAGCGCGGCCGACGCCGCTCTCACAGCCCTGGGCCGGCCCACCGACCATCTCTTCGAGCTCTTCGAGGAGGCGGCGTGACGCTCCAGCAGAGCGCGGCTGGCTCCCGCACCCCCCGTATCGCAAATAGAGGAGAGACTGTGCCCACTGTGCCCCCGGCATCGAAGGCTGCCGACGCGGTGGACGTGACCGCGCTCCTGGAGCGCGGCCGGACCCTGGCCTCACCTGTCCTGCGGGCGGCCATCGACCGCCTCGCACCCCCCATGGACACCGTCGCCGCCTACCACTTCGGCTGGATCGACGCCGCGGGCAACCCCGCCGAGGGCGACGGCGGCAAGGCCGTGCGCCCCGCTCTCGCCGTGCTGTCCGCCGAAGCGGCCGGCGCCGCGCCCGAGGTGGGCGTGCCGGGCGCGGTCGCCGTGGAGCTGGTGCACAACTTCTCCCTCCTGCACGACGACCTGATGGACGGCGACGAGCAGCGCCGCCACCGTGACACCGTCTGGAAGGTGCACGGCCCCGCCCAGGCGATCCTCGTCGGCGACGCCCTGTTCGCGCTGGCCAACGAACTGCTCCTGGAACTCGGCACGGTCGAGGCGGGCCGCGCCACCCGCCGGCTCACCACCGCCACCCGCGCGCTGATCGACGGCCAGGCCCAGGACATCTCCTACGAGCACCGCGACCGCGTCAGCGTCGAGGAGTGCCTGGAGATGGAGGGCAACAAGACCGGCGCCCTGCTCGCCTGCGCCTGCTCCATCGGCGCGGTCCTCGGCGGCGCCGACGACCGCACGGCGGACACGCTGGAGAAGTACGGCTACCACCTCGGCCTCGCCTTCCAGGCCGTCGACGACCTGCTCGGCATCTGGGGCGACCCGGTGTCCACCGGCAAGCAGACCTGGAGCGACCTGCGCCAGCGCAAGAAGTCCCTGCCCGTCGTGGCCGCGCTCGCGGCCGGCGGCCCGGCCTCCGAGCGGCTGGGCGAACTGCTCGCCGCGGACGCCAAGAGCAGCGACTTCGAGAACTTCTCCGAGGAGGAGTTCGCCGTGCGCGCCGCGCTCATCGAGGAGGCGGGCGGCCGCGAGTGGACCGCCCAGGAGGCGCGCCGCCAGCACACCGTCGCCGTCGAGGCCCTCGACACGATCGACATGCCGGACCGGGTGCGGGCTCAGTTCGTGGAGCTCGCCGACTTCGTCGTCGTACGAAAGAGATGATCACTATCGGTCGAATAGCCCTCGCGTAGTCGCCGGCCGGTGCTGCGGAAGAACGAGCACCGGCCGACGGCGGACCCAGCAGAGACATGCCACTGCACGAAGGGGAAGCCATGACAGCGACGACCGACGGAAGCACCGGGGCCCTCCCGCCCCGCGCAGCCTCGGCCAGCGACATCCGGACAGAATCGACTCCCGCGGCGGCCGGGACAGCCGATATCCGAGAGACCGCCACGCGCGCGATACAGCGTGCCACCGACTTCCTGCTGACCACGCAGGACGCCGAGGGCTGGTGGAAGGGCGACCTGGAGACCAACGTCACCATGGACGCCGAGGACCTGCTGCTCCGTCAGTTCCTGGGCATCGACGACGAGAAGACCACACAGGCCGCCGCGCTGTTCATCCGCGGCGAGCAGCGCGAGGACGGCACCTGGGCCTCCTTCTACGGCGGACCGGGCGAACTGTCCACCACCGTCGAGGCGTACGTGGCGCTGCGGCTGGCCGGTGACCTGCCGGACGATCCGCACATGGCGCGCGCGTCCGCCTGGATCCGGGAGCGCGGCGGCATCGCGTCGGCCCGGGTCTTCACTCGGATCTGGCTCGCCCTGTTCGGCTGGTGGAAGTGGGACGACCTCCCCGAACTGCCCCCGGAGCTCATCTGGTTCCCGAAGTGGATGCCGCTCAACATCTACGACTTCGGCTGCTGGGCCCGGCAGACCATCGTGCCGCTCACCGTCGTCTCCGCGAAGCGCCCGGTCCGTCCCGCGCCCTTCGCGCTGGACGAGCTGCACGCTGACCCCCGTAACCCCAACCCGGTCAAACCCTTCGCCCCGGTGGCCAGTTGGGACGGCGCGTTCCAGCGGCTCGACCGGGCCCTGCACGCCTACCGCAAGGTCGCGCCGCGCCGGCTGCGGCGGGCCGCGATGAACACCGCGGCCCGCTGGATCATCGAGCGCCAGGAGAACGACGGCTGCTGGGGCGGCATCCAGCCGCCCGCCGTCTACTCGGTCATCGCGCTCCACCTGCTCGGCTACGACCTCCAACACCCCGTGATGCGCGAGGGACTTGCCTCCCTGGACCGCTTCGCGGTGTGGCGCGAGGACGGGGCGCGGATGATCGAGGCCTGTCAGTCACCGGTGTGGGACACCTGCCTGGCGACCATCGCGCTCGCCGACGCGGGCGTGC
Organism: Streptomyces sp. NPDC060205; assembly: GCF_042728395.1. NCBI lineage: Bacteria > Bacillati > Actinomycetota > Actinomycetes > Kitasatosporales > Streptomycetaceae > Streptomyces > Streptomyces sp. NPDC060205. The sequence goes on along the minus strand of NZ_JBHWZP010000110.1, from coordinate 20,897 downwards.
CCGCCGACCACCCGCAGATGGTGCGGGCGGCGGACTGGATGCTAGGGGAGGAGATCGTCCGCCCCGGTGACTGGGCGGTCAAGCGGCCCGGACTCCCGCCCGGCGGCTGGGCGTTCGAGTTCCACAACGACAACTACCCCGACATCGACGACACCGCCGAGGTGGTCCTCGCGCTGCGCCGGGTCAGGCACCACGACCCGGAGCGGGTGGAGAAGGCCATCGGGCGCGGGGTGCGCTGGAACCTCGGCATGCAGTCGAAGAACGGCGCGTGGGGCGCCTTCGACGTCGACAACACCAGCCCCTTCCCGAACCGGCTGCCGTTCTGCGACTTCGGCGAGGTCATCGACCCGCCGTCCGCCGACGTCACCGCGCACGTCGTGGAGATGCTCGCGGTCGAGGGCCTGGCCCACGACCCGCGCACCCGCCGGGGCATCGAGTGGCTGCTCGCCGAACAGGAGGCCAACGGCTCCTGGTTCGGCCGCTGGGGCGTCAACTACGTGTACGGCACGGGGTCGGTGGTGCCCGCACTGGTCGCCGCGGGACTGCCCGGCTCGCATCCCGCGATCCGGCGGGCCGTGGCCTGGCTGGAGACCGTGCAGAACGACGACGGGGGCTGGGGCGAGGACCTGCGCTCCTACCACGACGTCGCCGAGTGGAGCGGGCGCGGCGAGTCGACCGCCTCCCAGACCGCGTGGGCGCTGCTGGCGCTGCTCGCGGCCGGGGAGCGGGAGTCCAAGGCCGTCGAGCGCGGCATCGCCTGGCTCGCACAGACCCAGCTGGCGGACGGCTCCTGGGACGAGCCGTACTTCACCGGCACCGGGTTCCCGTGGGACTTCTCCATCAACTACCACCTCTACCGGCAGGTGTTCCCCCTCACCGCACTGGGCCGGTACGTCAACGGCGAACCGTTCGCCGACCTGCACAGCGGCGCCCAGAGCGCCTTCGGCAGGGCGAGCTGATGAGCGCGACACCGGGCGCCGCCCCGCTGCTGATCGCCTGCGCGCTGGGCATCGAGCGGTTCGCCCTGCGCACGGGCGGCGACCGGGGCGGCGCCGAAGGACCGGTCACCGTGCTGCGCACGGGCATGGGTCCCGCCGCCGCCGAGCGGGCGGTCGGCAAGGCGCTGGCCGGTCCCGCGATGCGCGGGGCGGCCGTCCTGGCCACGGGCTTCTGTGCCGGGCTCGCCCCCGGTATGCATCCGGGAGACCTGGTCGTCGCCGAGGAGACCCGGGACACGCACGGCAGCACGCCGTGCGTGGGCACCGGGCTGCTCGTCGGGGAACTGCGGCGTGCCCTGCCCGGGCGGGCCGTCCACACGGGACCGCTCGCCGGTTCCGATCACGTGGTCCGCGGTCCCGAACGGTCGGCTCTGTACGCGACCGGCGCGCTCGCGGTCGACATGGAGTCGGCGGCAACACTCCGCAGCGCGGTCCGCGCGGGCGAGCGCCCGGTTGCCGCCGTACGGGTGGTCGTGGACGCCCCGGAACATGAACTCGTCCGGATCGGCACGGTACGCGGTGGAATATCAGCCTTCCGTGTTCTTCATGCCGTTCTTCCTGTTTTCTATGAATGGCACCGTTCTTTGCTGCTCCCCAGGAGGTGAGCCAGATGGCCATGCCGCTTCGCCAGACCATCAAGGTCGCGACGTATCTCATGGAACAGAAACTCCGCAAGCGGGACAAGTTTCCGCTGATCGTCGAACTGGAACCGCTGTACGCCTGCAATCTCGCGTGCGAGGGCTGCGGCAAGATCCAGCACCCGGCCGGCGTGCTCAAGCAGCGCATGCCGGTGGCGCAGGCCGTGGGGGCGGTGCTCGAATCCGGTGCGCCGATGGTGTCCATCGCCGGCGGCGAACCCCTGATGCACCCTCATATCGACGAGATCGTGCGGCAGTTGGTGGCCAAGAAGAAGTACATCTTCCTGTGCACCAACGCCATGCTGCTGCGCAAGAAGATGGACAAGTTCACACCCTCGCCGTACTTCGCGTTCGCCGTGCACATCGACGGCCTGCGCGAGCGGCACGACGAGTCCGTCGCCAAGGAGGGGGTGTTCGACGAGGCGGTCGCGGCCATCAAGGAGGCCAAGCGGCGCGGCTTCCGGGTGACCACCAACTCGACCTTCTTCAACACCGACACCCCGCAGACGATCATCGAGGTGCTGAACTACCTCAATGACGACCTGAAAGTGGACGAGATGATGATCTCGCCCGCCTACGCCTACGAGAAGGCGCCCGACCAGGAGCACTTCCTGGGCGTGGAGCAGACCCGCGAGCTGTTCAAGAAGGCGTTCGCCGGCGGCAACCGGCTGCGCTGGCGGCTCAACCACTCCCCGCTCTTCCTGGACTTCCTGGAGGGCAAGGTCGACTTCCCCTGCACGGCGTGGGCGATCCCCAACTACTCGCTGTTCGGCTGGCAGAAGCCCTGCTACCTGATGAGCGACGGGTACGTCACGACGTACAAGGACCTGATCGAGAAGACCGACTGGGACGCGTACGGCCGCGGCAAGGACCCGCGCTGCGCCAACTGCATGGCGCACTGCGGTTACGAGCCGACGGCGGTCATGGCCACCATGGGCTCCCTCAAGGAGTCGCTGCGGGCCGCCCGCGAGACCGTCTCGGGAAACCGCGGGTGACGTGATGACCGCCATCTCCTTGGGCCTCCCCGAGGTGCCGGTCCGGCCGATCGCGGAACGCCGTGTCGCACGGCGGATCCAGGTCGGACCGGTGGCGGTCGGGGGCGGCGCGCCCGTCTCGGTGCAGTCGATGACGACCACGCGTACGTCGGACATCGGCGCCACCCTGCAGCAGATCGCCGAACTCACCGCGTCCGGCTGCCAGATCGTCCGCGTCGCCTGCCCCACGCAGGACGACGCGGACGCGCTGGCCACCATCGCGCGCAAGTCGCAGATCCCGGTCATCGCGGACATCCACTTCCAGCCGAAGTACGTGTTCGCCGCGATCGAGGCGGGCTGTGCGGCGGTCCGGGTCAACCCCGGCAACATCAAGCAGTTCGACGACAAGGTGAAGGAGATCGCGCGGGCCGCCAAGGACCACGGCACACCGATCCGGATCGGGGTCAACGCCGGCTCGCTGGACCGGCGCCTGCTCCAGAAGTACGGGAAGGCCACCCCCGAAGCGCTGGTCGAGTCGGCGCTGTGGGAGGCGTCCCTCTTCGAGGAACACGGCCTGCGGGACATCAAGATCTCGGTCAAGCACAACGACCCGGTCGTGATGGTCAACGCCTACCGGCAGCTCGCGGCGCAGTGCGACTACCCGCTGCACCTCGGGGTGACCGAGGCGGGCCCCGCCTTCCAGGGCACCATCAAGTCCGCGGTCGCCTTCGGGGCGCTGCTCAGCGAGGGCATCGGCGACACCATCCGGGTGTCCCTGAGCGCCCCGCCCGCCGAGGAGTGCAAGGTCGGCATCCAGATCCTGGAGTCGCTCGGGCTGCGGCAGCGCCGCCTGGAGATCGTGTCCTGCCCGTCCTGCGGACGGGCCCAGGTCGACGTCTACAAGCTCGCCGACGAGGTCACGGCCGGCCTGGAGGGCATGGAGGTGCCCCTGCGCGTCGCGGTCATGGGCTGCGTCGTCAACGGGCCGGGAGAAGCACGCGAGGCGGACCTGGGGGTTGCCTCCGGCAACGGCAAGGGACAGATCTTCGTCCGCGGCGAGGTCATCAGGACCGTCCCCGAGTCGAAGATCGTGGAGACCCTCATCGACGAGGCGATGAAGATCGCCGAGCAGATGGAGGCGGACGGCGTCGCATCGGGCGAGCCGGAGGTCACGGTGCCGGGGCAACCCACCGGCACGGCGAGTTAGCTGCAGCACGGACCGAGAGGGGGCCGAGCGTGACGATTCTGGAGACCATCCGGGGACCACGCGACCTGAAGGCGCTGTCCGAGACCCAGATAGGCCAAGTGGCCGAGGAGATCCGGGAGTTCCTGGTGCACGCGGTCGCCAGGACCGGCGGCCATCTGGGACCCAACCTGGGGGTGGTGGAACTGTCCATCGCGCTCCACCGGGTCTTCGAGTCACCGACCGACCGCATCCTGTGGGACACCGGCCACCAGAGCTATGTGCACAAGCTGCTGACCGGGCGTCAGGACTTCTCCAAGCTGCGCAGCAAGGGCGGCCTCTCCGGCTACCCCTCGCGCGAGGAGTCCGAGCACGACATCATCGAGAACAGCCACGCGTCCACCGCGCTGGGCTGGGCCGACGGCCTCGCCAAGGCCCGCCAGGTGCAGGGGGAGAAGGGGCACGTCGTCGCGGTCATCGGCGACGGCGCGCTCACCGGCGGCATGGCCTGGGAGGCGCTGAACAACATCGCCGCCGCCAAGGACCGCCCGCTGATCATCGTCGTCAACGACAACGAACGCTCGTACTCGCCGACCATCGGCGGCCTCGCCAACCACCTGGCGACCCTGCGCACCACCGACAGCTACGAGAAGGTGCTGGCCTGGGGCAAGGACGTCCTGCTGCGCACCCCCGTCGTCGGCGGCACGCTCTACGAGTCGCTGCACGGCGCGAAGAAGGGCTTCAAGGACGCGTTCGCCCCGCAGGGCATGTTCGAGGACCTGGGGCTGAAGTACGTCGGGCCGATCGACGGACACGACACGGGCGCGGTCGAGTCGGCGCTGCGGCGCGCGAAACGCTTCCACGGGCCCGTACTCATCCATTGTCTGACGGAGAAGGGGCGCGGGTACGAGCCCGCGCTCGCGCACGAGGAGGACCGTTTCCACACGGTCGGCGTCATGGACCCGCTCACCTGCGAGCCCCTGGCCCCCTCCAACGGCCCGTCCTGGACCTCGGTGTTCGGCGACGAGATCGTACGCATCGGCGAGGAACGCGAGGACGTCGTCGCGATCACGGCGGCCATGCTGCACCCCGTGGGCCTCGCGAAGTTCGCCGAGAGGTTCCCCGACCGGGTCTGGGACGTCGGCATCGCCGAGCAGCACGCCGCGGTGTCCGCGGCCGGCCTCGCGACCGGCGGACTGCACCCGGTCGTCGCCGTGTACGCGACCTTCCTCAACCGGGCCTTCGACCAGCTCCTCATGGATGTCGCGCTGCACCGCTGCGGAGTGACGTTCGTGCTGGACCGGGCCGGGATCACCGGCGTCGACGGTGCCTCCCACAACGGCATGTGGGACCTGTCCGTCCTCCAGGTCGTGCCCGGGCTCAGGATCGCCGCGCCGCGCGACGCCGACCAGCTCCGGGCCCAGCTGCGCGAGGCCGTCGCCGTCGACGACGCCCCCACGCTGATCCGCTTCCCCAAGGAGTCGGTGGGGCCCGAGGTCCCGGCGGTCGACCGGGTCGGCGGGGTGGACGTGCTGCACCGCGGCGAGCGGGCCGACGTGCTGCTCGTCGCCGTCGGTGTGATGGCGCCGGTGTGCCTGCACGCGGCCGAGCTGCTTGAGGCCCGGGGCATCGGCTGCACGGTGGTGGACCCGCGCTGGGTCAAGCCCGTGGATCCCGCGCTGCCCGGCCTCGCCGCCGGGCACCGGCTGGTCGCGGTCGTCGAGGACAACAGCAGGGCCGCCGGGGTGGGCGCGGCGGTCGCGCTCGCTCTGGGGGACGCCGAAGTCGACGTGCCGGTACGGCGGTTCGGCATCCCCGAACAGTTCCTCGCGCACGCCAAACGGGGAGAGGTGCTGGCCGACATCGGGCTGACCCCCGTCGAGATCGCGGGTCGCATCAGCGCGAGCCTGGCGGTCCGGGAGGCCGACGGGGTGCCCGAGGCGGCCAGGAAGCGGAGGGCCGGGAAACAGGGTGCCGGGAAACAGGGTGCCGCCGGCAAGCCGGCCGCAAAGACGCGTGTGTCCAAGGAGAAACCGGAATGACCACCAGCAAGTCCCAGGAGTTCGACCTCGGCAGCCTCCTCGCCGGGCGCGGAGCCGAGCGCTACGAGCTGCACGCCAAGTACCTGAACCACCAGCTGCCGCGCATGCTGCGCACCATCGGCTTCGACAAGGTCTACGAGCGGGCGGAGGGCGCCCACTTCTGGGACGCGGACGACAACGACTACCTGGACATGCTCGCCGGGTTCGGGGTGATGGGCCTCGGCCGCCATCACCCCGTCGTCCGCAAGGCGCTGCACGACGTCCTCGACGCCCAGCTCGCCGACCTCACCCGCTTCGACTGCCAGCCCCTGCCCGGACTGCTGGCGGAGCAGCTGCTGACGCACAGCCCGCACCTGGACCGGGTGTTCTTCGGCAACAGCGGGACGGAGGCCGTCGAGACCGCACTGAAGTTCGCCCGGTACGCCACCGGCAGACCGCGTGTCCTGTACTGCGCGCACGCCTTCCACGGCCTGACCACCGGATCGCTGTCCGTCAACGGCGAGGACGGCTTCCGCGACGGCTTCGCCCCGCTGCTGCCCGACACCGCCGTCCCGCTCGGCGACCTCGACGCCCTGGCGGCGGAGCTGAGGAAGGGCGACGTCGCCGCCCTGATCGTCGAACCGATCCAGGGCAAGGGCGTGCACGAGTCGCCGCCCGGCTATCTGCGCGACGCCCAGGAACTGCTCCACCAGCACAAGGCGCTGCTCATCGCGGACGAGGTGCAGACCGGGCTCGGCCGCACCGGGGACTTCTACGCCTACCAGCACGAGGACGGCGTCGAACCGGACCTCGTCTGCGTGGCGAAGGCACTGTCGGGCGGTTACGTGCCCGTGAGCGCCACCCTCGGCAAGGACTGGATCTTCAAGAAGGTCTACTCGTCCATGGACCGGGTCCTCGTGCACTCCGCGAGCTTCGGCTCCAACGCCCAGGCCATGGCCGCCGGCCTTGCCGTGCTGTCGGTCATGGAGAACGAGCAGATCGTGGCGAACGCCCGCGCCACGGGGGAGCGGCTGAAGTCCCGGCTCACGGCGCTCGTGGACCGGTACGAGCTGCTGAGCGACGTCCGCGGGCGCGGGCTGATGATCGGCATCGAGTTCGGCCGGCCCACCTCGCTGAAACTGCGCAGCCGCTGGGCGATGCTGCAGGCCGCGCGCAAGGGGTTGTTCGCGCAGATGGTGGTCGTGCCGCTGCTGCAGCGGCACCGGATCCTCACGCAGGTGTCCGGCGACCACCTGGAGGTGATCAAGCTGATTCCGCCGCTCGTCATCGGTGAGCGGGATGTCGACCGGTTCGTGGACGCGTTCACCGCCGTGATGGATGACGCGCACAGTGGGGGTGGGCTGATGTGGGACTTCGGCAAGACGCTGGTGAAACAGGCGGTGGCGAACCGGTGAGGGCCCGCAGGGCCCTGCGGTAGCGGGTCCCCTGCGGGCCGGTGGGGGCCGTTCGCGCAGTTCCCCGCGCCCCTAAAAGATTGCGCAGTTCCCACCGGCCCGCACCTTTGCCTTGTTGCCTCTGAGGCAAGTCATTTGCCTCTGAGGCAACGCTGCGGCTCAATAGAGGCATGAACCCTGTCCAGGGTACGCACCCCACCGTCGCCCCCCAGCTACGCGCCCTGCGCCGCCGCGCATCCCTCACCCTGGAGTCCGCGGCCGGCGCAGCCGGACTCTCCCCCGCGCATCTCTCCCGGCTGGAGACCGGTCAGCGCCAGCCCTCCCTGCCCATGCTGCTCGCCCTCGCCCGTATCTACGGCACCACCGTCTCCGACCTGCTCGGCGAGACGGTCACCGAGCGGGACGCCGTCGTGCGCTCCGCCGACATGGAGCCCACGAAGGCCGGCGGCTGGACGTACTGGCAGGCCGGCGCCGCCGGACGCGGCATGCAGTCCCTGCGCGTGCACGTCCCCTACGGGACGCAGGGCGACATCGTGCGGGTCCACCCCGGCGAGGAGTGGCTGTACGTCCTCCAGGGACGGCTGCGCCTGCGCCTCGGGGACACCGCGCACGTCCTCGAACCCGGCGACAGCGCCCACTTCGACTCGCTGACCCCGCACCGGATCGCCGCCGCGGACCGGGACGGGGCCGAGCTCCTCTTCGTACACACCCTGCTGCAGAGTCCGACAGCCGCGCTGTGCCTCGGACCGACGACGACCACGACGACTTCCGGAGAATCCTCATGAAGGACATCGAGGAGAAGTTCCCGCGCGCGCTGTGGGTACGGCTCATCATCTATGTGGCGGTCGGGCACGTCTTCGCCGCCTTCATCTACCTGCTGTTCACCCTCGGGGCCAGCAACCAGTAGCGGACCGGGGCCGCGGCCCCGGTCAGTCGAGGAACCGCTGCCGCAGCCGCTCCCGTATCTCGGGGGTCACGCCGAGAGCCTGCTCCAGATACGCGTCGACCCCGCCCCAGGTCTCCTCGATCGTGTCGAACGCCGCCGCCAGGTACTCGGCACGTGCGTCGAACAGCGGGCTGAGCAGCTCCATCACCTCGGGGGTGTACGCGGAGGAGGCGGAGCTGCTGCGGTGCACCTTGTAGCGGCGGTGTGCCGCGTTCGACTCCAGGTAGTCCGTCACGATGGCCTCGCGCTCGACGCCCACGGCGAGGAGCGTCACGGCGACGGAGAGGCCGGCCCGGTCCTTGCCCGCCGCGCAGTGCATCAGGGCCGGGACGCTGTCCTCGGCCAGCGCGTGCAGCACCTGCCGGTGCTCGGCCGTGCGCTCCTTGATGATCGTGCGGTAGGACGCGATCATGCGGTTCGCCGCCCGGCCGTCCGAGAGCAGCTCACGCAGCTCGTCCACGTTCCCGTCGCGGACCATCTTCCAGAACTCGGCGCCGTCGGCGGGGTCCGTCAGCGGAAGGTTCACATTGCGCACCCCGGGCAGCTCGACGTCGGCGCCCTCCAGCCGCTGGTCGGCCGCGTTGCGGAAGTCGAAGATCGTGTGCAGGCCCAGCGAGGCGAGGAACGCGGCGTCCGACGCCGTCGCGTGCGCGAGGTGGCCGCTGCGGAACAGCCGTCCGTACGCCACCCGCCGGCCGTCCACCGTCGGCAGGCCCCCCACGTCGCGGAAGTTGCGTACGCCGGTCAGCTCGGGCTCGGTCGACGGGGCCTGCTGCGTCACGGGGGCTCCTCCCCTCGGCCACCGACGCGGCTCGTCGGCGAGGTGCGTATCCGACGATACGACATCGGTTCGTGGGCCAATGAGTTGTCCACAGGCGTTGCCCGAAGGGCAGGTCGGCCCTGATGATGTTGGGGCTTGAGCGTGCCTGTTCGAATATGTGAGGGCTTGATGGTAGAGATCGGCGCAGACGGCCGTACGTGGCTTCTTTCGGGACCCACGAGCAGTTACGGCCTGCGGCTCGGTGACGAGGACGAGCTGCTTCATCTGCACTGGGGCCCGAGGATCGCGCTCGCCGACGCCGAGGCGCTCGCCGCGGGCCCGGGTCCCGAGTACTGGGCCTTCGAGGCGACCCTCGACGGCCACGAGGAGTACCCGGTCGAGGGCGGCCCCCGCTTCGTACGGCCCGCGCTGTCGGTGCGCACACCGCAGAGGCGCGGCACCGAATGGCGCTTCGAGGGGTACGAGACCGGCGGCGCCGACGGGCAGGGGGCCGAGGGAGCCGGCGGTGACGAGCTGCGGCTGCGGTTCTCCGACTCCGGGCTCGGCATCACCCTGCACTACCGGATGCGGGCCGGCACCGACGTCGTCGAGCGCTGGGTGACCCTCGCCAACGAAGGGCCCGCCCTGGAGGTGCTGCGCGCCGACTCCGCGACCTGGACGCTGCCGCGGCGCGACGGCTGGCGGCTGTCCCAGCTGCACGGGCGGTGGGCGGCCGAATCCCGGCTCGTACGCTCCGAACTCACCTACGGCGAGAAGATCATCGGCAGCCGGCGCGGGCACACCGGGCATCAGCACCTGCCCTGGGTCGCGCTGGACGCGGACGGCACGGCGACCGAGGAGCTGGGCGAGGTCTACGGCTGCGCGCTGGCCTGGTCGGGGACCTGGCGGATCGCGGTGGCCCAACTGCCCGACGCGCGCGTGCAGATCACCGGCGGGGCCGGATACGACGACTCGGGCCTACTGCGGCTGGAGCCGGGGGAGACCTTCGTCACCCCCGTCTTCGCGGGGCTGTGGAGCGACGGCGGCTTCGGCGGGGCGAGCCGCGCCTGGCACGCGTACCAGCGCGCGTACGTGATCCCGGACGCGGAGCGGGACCGGCCCGTGCTCTACAACTCCTGGGAGGCCACGGAGTTCGACATCTCCGAGGAGCAGCAGCGGGCGCTCGCCCGCCGGGCCGCCGACGCCGGTGTCGAGCTGTTCGTGGTCGACGACGGCTGGTTCGGGGCGCGCACCAGCGACCGGGCCGGCCTCGGCGACTGGACGGTCAACCGGGACCGCTTCCCGGGCGGGCTGAAGCCGCTGGGTGACCACGTGCACGGGCTCGGGATGCAGTTCGGCATCTGGGTCGAGCCCGAGATGGTCAACCCGGACAGTGAGCTGTACCGCGCGCACCCGGACTGGGTGCAGTTCCAGCCGGGACGGAAGCGGACGGAACTGCGCAATCAGCTCGTGCTCAACCTCGCACGCGAGGACGTCCAGGAATACCTGTGGGAACAGCTCGACGCACTGCTCTCCAGCGCGCCGATCGACTACGTGAAGTGGGACTTCAACCGCGCCTTCACGGACGCGGGCTGGCCCGGCGAGGCCTATCCGCAGCGGCTGTGGGTGGACCATGTGCACGCCCTGTACAAGCTGTTGGACCGGCTGCGGGCGGCCCACCCGGGTGTCGCCTTCGAGTCCTGCTCGGGCGGCGGCGGGCGGATCGACCTCGGGATCATGGCGCGTACGGACCAGGTGTGGACCTCCGACAACACGGACCCGCTCGACCGGCTCGCCATCCAGCACGGCTTCAGTCAGGTGCATCCCGCGCGGGCCATGGCCGCCTGGGTCACCGACAGCCCGAACACCCAGCTCAACGGACGTGTCAGCTCGCTGCGCTTCCGGTTCGTGAGCGCGATGGCCGGGGTCCTCGGCGTCGGCGGCGACCTCACCCGCTGGACCGAGGAGGAGCTGGCCGAGGCGCGGACCTGGGTGGAGCTCTACAAGGAGATCAGGCCCGTCGTGCAGCGCGGTGAGCTGCACCGGCTGCGGGCGCCGCAGGGCGGACTGAGCGCCGTCCAGTACGTCCGTGACGGCGAGGTCGTCGTCCTCGCCTGGCTCCAGGCCCAGCACTACGGCGAGCCTGCCCTGCCGGTGAGGCTGCGGGGCCTCGACCCGTCGGCATCGTACGAATGCCTCGAAACGGGCGAAGTCCACCGTGGTGCGGTGCTGTTGCATCACGGGCTGCGGACGGGGTTGCGCGGCGACCTCGATGCGGCAGTTATCCGCCTGCGTCGCATCTGACTGATCTGTCCGTAATGGAGCCTTCATTCCAACTAGCTCCGGAGTGAAGGCTCCTGAGGCGGTCCTTGGTGAGCAGCGTCATATCCGTGACGTTCCGCTGTCGCCATGCTCACGTAAGTCCGCTTTGTTTTCAGGGCTTTAACAAACCGAGGACGGTCCCCATTCACACAGGGTGACTGGTATTTCGGTCGAGGATCAAGAAAACGGGGCACACAGGAAACCCTCAAGCTTGTTTGCGCCTCTTCATGTCGCTTACGTTCACCTCCAATCCGGACGGACGCCCAATCCTGCCGCCGCCCGGAATCCGCACACTCACCCGTATGTGGCAGGAGCGGGGGACCCACAGGTAGTACGCCTGTTCCGGTCTCCGGAACGGCTTGGGGTTAAGTCGTGCGAAAGCACGGCCGGGCATCTCCAGCTCGCACCCGACAGCTCACCTCGCAGGCGCCGGAGAGGAATTCGTCATGCCCGCGAAGGGTAAGCACCGCCGTCCCAAGTCCCCGCGTTTCTCCCGCTCCATGGCCGTGGCCGGCACCGGGGGCGCAGCTCTCGCCCTTCCGCTGCTCGGCGCCACCGGAGCGCACGCCGCGACTCCGCAGACCGCCGCGGACTCCGTGGCGAGCGCCGCGAACGTCGCGAGCAAGTCCGTCGCCGCCGCTCCGGCCGCCGAGAAGCAGGCCGAGACGAAGAAGGTCACGACCAGGACCTACTCCGTGCGCTCGGGCGACTCCCTGTCGAAGATCGCCGACACGCAGGACGTCGACGGTGGCTGGAAGAAGCTGTACTCGGACAACCGCACGTCCATCGGCGGCGACCCGTCCCTCATCCACCCGGGTCTGAAGCTCGCCCTCGGTGGCAAGGCGGCGGCCGGCTCCGGCTCCACCGCCCCCAAGGCCGCCGACAAGTCCGCGGCCAAGAAGACGACCACGGCGTCCAAGGCCGCCGACACCTCGACGGCCACCGGCTTCACGCTGCCGGTCGCGGGGGCGTCCATCGGCACCTCGTACAAGATGTCGGGCAGCATGTGGTCCAGCGGGTACCACACCGGTGTCGACTTCGTCGTGCCCACCGGCACCGCGCTCAAGTCCGTCGGCGCGGGCACGGTCGTCTCCGCCGGATGGGGCGGCGCGTACGGCAACCAGGTCGTCATCCAGCTCGCCGACGGCCACTACGCCCAGTACGCCCACCTGTCCTCCCTCTCCGTCTCGGCCGGTCAGAGCGTGACCGGCGGACAGCAGGTCGGCCTCTCGGGTGCCACGGGCAACGTCACCGGCCCGCACCTGCACTTCGAGATCCGCACCACCCCGGACTACGGCTCGGACGTGGACCCGCTGGCCTACCTGCGCGCCAAGGGCGTCTCCGTCTGACACCCTCCGACGCCGCCTGACGCGGACCGACGCCCGCGGGCGTCGACCGATGTGAAGCTCCGAAGGCCGGACCCTGTGATCCCCGGGGTCCGGCCTTCGGCATGTCCGGGGCCGGACGGCCGGCGGGAACAGCGGCGGGGGCGGGGGCGTTCACAGGCGTTTCAGGCCCCCGGACGGTTCAGGACGCGCAGGAACTGATCCGTGAGCTGTCCGGTGTCGAGGCCGTCCGCGCTGCGCCCGGACAGGATGTGGAAGAAGGGCGGGCCGATCAGCAGCGCGGTCGCCTGTTCCGGCGAGAGGTCGGTGCCGCTCGGTTTCCGCACCGCCTCCACGACCTCCGCCGCGCTCTCCCCGAGGATGTCGCGGGACGCGAGCAGCGCGGCGACCTCCGCGTCGTGCTGGGCCTCGCCGATGAGGGCACGGTAGGCCGCGCCCGCGTCGGAGCGGGCCAGGAAGCCCACGAGTGCGTCGAGATAGGCCTTGAGGTCCTCGCGGGGATCCCCGCTGCGGGGCACGGACAGTTCCTGCCGGGCGTCGATGACGCTGGCCTCGTAGAGCACCTCCGCCTTGTTCGACCACCAGCGGTACACGGTCTGCCGGCCCACGCCCGCCCGCTCGGCGATGCCCTTCATGGTCAGGGCCGCGTACCCCACCTCCACCAGTAGGTCGTCGACGGCGTGCAGCACGGCGGCCCGTGCGCTCTCACTGCGGGGCCGTCCGCGGCCGCTTCCATCCACCATCCCGCAACTCTATACGAGGCACGGTGTCTCGAATGTGTTACCTTTACGGTGCACGGTGACTCGGAAATGGGTCTCCGGCCTCGTGCCGCCCGTCTCGCGGTAACGGCGCTGCATCACAAGCAATCTGACGCGGTGTCAGTGCCGTGCCCGGCAGGCCCCACCTGTCCCCACACCCGTCTCCACCCCTCATCCGTCCTTCATCCGTCCACTCACCTGCCCTCTTCAGGGCGAAGGAGGTCACGCTCATGCGTGCATTCGTCACCGGAGCGACCGGCTGGATCGGCTCCGCCGTGGTCGACGAGCTCGTCTCCACGGGCCACCAGGTCATCGGCCTGGCCCGGTCCGACCGGGCCGAGAAGGCCCTCGCCGCCAAGGGCGTCGGCATCCTCCGCGGCGACCTCGACGATCTCGGCTCGCTGCGGCGGGGCGCCGACCAGGCGGACGCGGTCATCCACCTGGCCAACAAGCACGACTGGGGCGATCCCGCCGAGTCCGACCGATCCGAGCGCGCCTCGGTCCGGGCGCTCGGCGACGCCCTCGCCGGGACCGGCCGCCCGTTCGTGGTCGCCGCGCCCCTCTCCGGCCTCGTCGAAGGGCGGCCCGCCACCGAGGACGACGTCTCGCCGGCCGTCGGCCCGGACTCCAACCGGGGCGGCAGCGAGAACCTCGCCCTGGACTACGTGGCCCAGGGCGTACGGACCGTGATCACGCGGTTCGCGCCGAGCGTCCACGGCCACGGCGACTGGGGGTTCGTCAACTTCCTCACCGCGGCCGCCCGCGAAAGGGGCGTCTCCGGTTACGTCGGCGACGGCACCGCCGCCTGGTCGGCGGTGCACCGCGACGACGCGGCCCGCCTCATCCGCCTCGGCATGGAACAGGCGCCCGCGGGGACGCGGCTGCACGCCGTCGCCGAGGAGACCGTCACCACCAAGGCCATCGCCGAGGCGGTCGGCCGCAGCCTCGGCCTGCCGGTCGCCTCCGTCGCACCGGGGGACGCCGGGCCCCATTTCGGCTTCGTCGGCCGCTTCTTCGCCTCCACCATGACCGCGTCCAGCGACGTGAGCAGGCGGCTGCTGTCCTGGGAGCCCACCGGGCCGACCCTGCTCGCGGACATCGACGCGGGCGCGTACACGGCCTGACGGCCACGGGCGCCGCGCGGCCCGAGGGGCGGGCCCGGTGAAGCGTGGGCGACGGTACGCCCTCCCACGCCCCCTCGCCCGTTTCGGCCCGCCCCGGCTCGCACCCACCCCACCCACCCCACCCGGCCCGACTCGCGCATCAACCCCGCTCGAAGGAGTCAGTGTCATGCCCACACCTCCGTACACCCTCGCGGAACCACGTGTCTCCGCCGCCCTGACCCGCATGTTCGAAGCCGCCGGCCATGACGACGAGACCGTGTCGCGGCTGAGGAGCGACCGGCCCCATGACTGGGGGGCGCGGACGGCGCAGGAGCTCGCCGACGCGGCGCAGGAGATCTACATGCCGGTCTCCGCCGACGGCGGCAAACTCCTCTACAACCTCGTCCGTGCCACCCGGCCCGCCAACGTCGTCGAGTTCGGCACCTCGTACGGCATCTCCACGCTCCACCTGGCCGCCGCCGTGCGCGACAACGGCACCGGCCGGGTCGTCACCACGGAGATGAGCCGGACCAAGGCGGCGTCGGCCCGCGACACCTTCGCCGCCACCGGTCTCGACGACGTGATCACCGTTCTTGAGGGCGACGCCCTGCGGACGCTCGCCGCACTGGGGCAGCCGGTCGACTTCCTGTTCCTGGACGGGTGGAAGGACCTCTGTCTGCCCGTCCTGCGGCTCCTTGAGCCGCACCTCGCGCCCGGCACCCTGGTCGTCGCCGACGACGTGGATCTGCCCGACCTCGGCCCCTACCTCGACCACGTGCGCGACACGGCCAACGGCTACCACAGCGTCACGTTCCCCGTCGAGGACGGCCTCGAAATCAGCTGCCGGCTCTGACCGGGTGCGTACGACACGGGGTTGAAACACCGGCAGCATCGACACGGGGCGTCGGGGGCGGCACAGTGATCAGTGATCCGCGCAAGCGCTTTCTGTCCGCGGACCGACCTGTCCCCGATGCCCTCGGTGTCGCCGAACCCCGGAGGAACCCCGTATGACGACCACACGCAGAGCGTTCGGAGCGCTGGCCGCGGGTGCCGGGCTCGCCGCGCTCGTGCCCGGACAGCAGGCGAGCGCCGCCGTCCGTCACGGGCGGGGCCGGGTCGTCGCCCGCGACGACTTCCGCCACGGGCTCGGCCAGTGGGTCACCGAGCTGCAGGACGGCGGCAGCGTCACCGCCTCCCGGGGCGTCCTGGACATCGACGTGCCCAGCGGGGCGACGGTCTGGTTCCGGCGTGCGCTCCGGGGGCCGTACGTCATCGAGTACACCGCCACACCGGTCTCCGCGGGCGGCGCCAACGACCGCGTCTCCGACCTCAACAACTTCTGGAACGCCACGGACGCGCGTTCACCCGACGACCTCTTCGCCACACCCCGCGGCGGCGCGCTCGCCGAGTACGACCACCTCAGGACGTACTACGTCGGTTACGGGGCCAACTCCAACACCACGACCAGGCTGCGCCGGTACGTCGGTGAGGCCGGTGTACGGCCGCTGATCTTCGACTACACCGAACCCCTGCTGACGGCCAACCGCCCCCACAGGGTCCGGATCGTCTCGGACGGGTCCACGGTCCGGTGGTGGAACAACGGACGGCTCGTCTTCGACTACACCGACCCGGAGCCGTACACGCGTGGGCACTTCGCCTTCCGGACCACCTGGAGTCACTTCGCGATTCAGGACTTCCAGGTCCGGGAGCTGCGGCAACGTCACTGAACGCGCCCCTTATTCCGGGATTGACCAACACTTGACGAGTGGCTTATCTCACCGGGCGTCAACCCCTTCCTACGGTCGCGTAGGTCACACGCCAAGGTGAATCATGGGCCGACGTGGCAGACGATTCGAAAGACGACAACAGATCAGTGATCGGGTCGTACGTGGCGGTGGGGGACAGCTTCACCGAGGGCGTCGGCGACCCGGGCCCGGACGGGGCGTTCGTCGGCTGGGCCGACCGGTTCGCGGTACTGCTCGCGGACCGGCGGCCCGAGGGCGACTTCGATTACACCAACCTCGCGGTTCGCGGGAAGCTGCTCGACCAGATCGTCGAGCACCAGTTGCGGCGGGCCAGGGAGCTCGCGCCGGACCTGGTCTCCTTCTGCGCGGGCGGCAACGACATCATCCGGCCGGGCACCGATCCCGACGAGGTCGCGGAGCGCTACGAGCGTGCCGTCGCCGACCTCACGTCGGCCGTCGGCACGGTCCTCGTGACCACCGGCTTCGACACCCGTGGCGTACCCGTGCTCCGGCACATGCGGGGCAAGATCGCCACGTACAACCTCCATCTGCGGGCCATCGCGGACCGGTACAAATGTCCGGTGCTCGACCTGTGGTCCCTCAAGACCATCCAGGACCGGCGGGCCTGGGACGGCGACCGGCTCCATCTCTCGCCCGAGGGGCACACGCGGGTCGCGCTGCGCGCCGGACAGGTCCTCGGCCTTGAGGTGCCCGCGGACCCGGACCAGCCCTGGCCCGTGCTGCCGCCGCGCGGCACGCTGGAGGTGCGGCGGGACAACATCCACTGGGCGCGCGAGTACCTGGTGCCGTGGATCGGCCGGCGGCTGCGCGGGGAGTCCTCGGGCGACCGTGTGGAAGCGAAGGGGAGCCTGTCTCCGCACGACATCAAGTCGTGGATCGAGGCTGTGGCCTGAACGTCCGGATGTTCGGACGCCAGTGTGGTGAGTGTCTTGGATGTCTTAGGCGCCTGTACGTCTGAACGCCTGAACGTCTGAACGCTTGGAAGATGGTTGCCTCAGGCATCCGGAGTCTGGGGTTCGGCGGGCTGGGGCTCGACGCGGTCGAGCCCCAGTTCCCGGGCCAGTGCCTCGTCCACCCACTGCTGGGTGCGGGCGCGGGAGACCGCGCCGGGGTACGCCGTCATCTGCACGGCCAGCCCGTCCAGCAGGGCGGTCAGGCGCAGCGCCGTGGCCGTCGGATCCGGGCACCGGAACTCGCCCGCGGCCACGCCCTCGGCGATGACCTCGGTGAGCGCGGCCTTCCACTGCCGGTCCAGATCGCGGGTGACGTCCCGCAGCGCGGGCTCGCGCAGGGCCACCGCCCAGCCCTCGATCCACAGCCGCCAGCCCTTGGCCTGTCCGGTCGGCGCGTACCAGCGCACGGCGGCCCGCAGCCGCCGCAGGGCCGTCGTCCGGCGGCCGAGCAGCTTGCGCAGATGGGCGAGGTCGTCCTGGGCGGCGTACGTGAACGCGGCGGCGACCAGTTTCTCCTTGGTGGAGAAGTGATAGAGCACCAGGGCGTTGCTCACGCCGAGCGCGTTCGCCACATCGGCGATCCGCACCGCGGAGACACCGCGCTCCTCGATCTGCCCGATGGCGGCCCGCAACAACTCCTGCCGCCGCTCCGCCACACCCAACCGCACTCTCGCCACCGGGCAACCCTATTGCGTGGCCGGGGCTGCCCGGGGCGACAGGGGTGGTTACCGGCCGCTCGGGGACCTCGGCCGGTCGGGCTGTGCGTGAGCCGCCGACGGCCCGGTCCCGCCCGGTCCGGACGCGTGGGGGGCGGCGCCGACGCCGTCACGGAGGGGGCTTCCGTGGACGGGGCTTCAGCGGTACCAGCCGAAGCGGCCGGCGATCTCCGGCAGGCGGTCCGCGACGATGGCGTGCGCGGCCGCCCGCGGGGTCGAGCCGTCGGTCTCCGCGCGGGCGAGCGTCTGGTCGATCAGGGCGCGCATCGAGCGGCGCGTGTACGCGAACGCCTCCTCCGCGTCCGCCCCGATGTCACCGAACAGCGTCCACCACCACCAGGCGTTGGTACCGGAGTTGACCACGACGTCCGGCAGGACGGTGACCCCGCGCGCGGCGAGCAGTTCCTCCGCCTCGGGAAGGACGGGCATGTTGGCCGCCTCGACGATCCAACGGGCCCTGATCCGCTCCTGGTTGACGGTGTCGACGGCGTACGAGACCGCGGCCGGCACCAGCACCTCGGCATCCGCGGACAGCCAGGCGTCGCCGGGCAGTTCACGGTCGGCGGGGCGCAGGGCCGCGCGGTCGACCGTGCCGTACGTGTCCCGCGCGGCGAGCAGCGCGTCGACGTCCAGCCCCTCGGCGTTGACGATCGTGCCCTTCACGTCGGCGACCGCGACGACACGCAGCCCCGCGCGCGTGAGGAACCGTGCCGTGGCCCCGCCCATGGTGCCCAGGCCCTGCACGGCGACCCGGGTACCCGCGTACGCCACTGCGGCCCGGTCCAGCGCCGCCAGCACCGACTCGGCCACCCCGCAGCCGCCGACCAGCTCGTCCAGGCCGATGCCGTCCACCTCGACCGCGAACGCGTCCGCCAGCCGCCGGCGGGCCGCCTCCTCGTCGTCCAGCAGCGGGTACACCGCCTGGATCGACGACACGAGGCCCGCCTCGGCCGCCGCCCGGTCGACGAGATCCTGGGTGAGGCCGAGATCCTCGCCGGTGGTCCAGTGGTTCTCGATGTACGGGCGCATGGCCCGCAGGTAGCGCACGAGCAGGCCGTACGCCTCCGGGTCCTGGGGATCGCAGTCGATGCCCCCCTTGGCGCCGCCCAGCGGGATGTAACGGCCCTCCGGGTTGTAGTGCAGCGCCTCCTTCATGGTCATTCCCCGAGCCAGACCCGCGACCTCGGCCAGCGTGCACCCCGCCCGCATCCGCAGCCCGCCGCTGGAGACACCCCTGACCAGACGGTCCACGACCAAGTGGCCCTGACGGCCCGTGACGTGGTCGGTCCAGGTGAGCGACATCAAAGGGGTGCTGTCCGGGTCGTTCACAGGGTCTCCTCGGGAACAGGGATCGGCTTCGGAACGTTTCACCGGCTGGAAGCCGGGCGCACACAGCGTCCCGGCGCCGGTCCCGCACCCTCGCTACTGAATGATCGGTCAGTATTGGAAGTGCTGGGCACAACTGTCAATCGTGTCTGTCGACGTGCTGAACGGATCTTCGGTGTGAGTGATGGGGTACGGGGTGGTCGTCGCCGTGCTCGGCACGGACACCGCTCTGTCACGCGCCCGACCCGGCGCTGTCAGAGGCGGCGACCATAATGGATATTCAGACCGACCCACTGGAGGTGCCGTGACCGGCTCCCGTTCCCTGAGTTCCGGGCTCCGTGCTCTGCGCCCCGCCGCGTTCGGCGTGGATCCGAGTGGTGAGCGCATGGAGCGCATCCGCAGATCTCCGAACTACGCGGACGGCGTGTTCCGCAACCCCGAGGGCGCCCCTCGCCCGGACGGCGCCATGCGCGAGTTCGCGAAGTCCTACTTCCGCAAGGAGGAGCGTGTCCTGCGGTCCCCGGCGGGCGTCGTGCCGGTGCATGCCACGACCCTCGCCGACCTCGCGGCGCCGCCGGCCTCGGGGCTGCGGCTGACGTGGATGGGTCACTCCAGCGTGCTCGCGGAGATCGACGGACAGCGGGTGCTCTTCGACCCCGTCTGGGGCGAGAGGTGCTCCCCGTTCGCCTTCGCGGGGCCCAAGCGGCTGCATCCGGTGCCCGTGCCGCTGCCGGCGCTCGGCCCGGTCGACGTGGTCGTCATCTCCCACGACCACTACGACCACCTCGACCTGCCCACGATCAAGGCCCTGGCGGACACGGACACGCTGTTCGCGGTCCCCCTCGGCGTCGGCGCCCATCTGGAGCACTGGGGCGTCCCGGCGGACCGGCTGCGCGAGCTGGACTGGCACGAGGCGACGAAGGTCGGCGGGATCACCCTCACCGCCACGCCCGCCCGGCACTTCTGTGGCCGCGGTCTGCGCAACACACAGCACACTCTCTGGGCCTCCTGGGCGGTGGCGGGCGACGAGCACCGTATCTACCACAGCGGCGACACCGGCTATTTCACGGGCTTCAAGGACATCGGCCGTGAGTACGGCCCCTTCGACGCCACGATGATCCAGATCGGTGCTTACAGCGACTTCTGGCCTGACATCCATATGACGCCGGCAGAGGGCATGCGTGCCCACCTCGACCTCCAGGGCGACCGGCCCACCGGCGTGATGATGCCGATCCACTGGGCCACGTTCAATCTCGCCGGGCACCCGTGGGCCGAGCCGGGCGAGGGCACCGTCAGCGCCGCCCACGCGGTCGGCGCCCGGGTAGCGCTGCCCCGCCCGGGGGAGCCCTTCGAACCCACGGCGGAGACCGTTCCGTCCGAGCCCTGGTGGCGGGGCGTGGCTCTGGTGCCGAAGGGCGGCTGGCCCGCCATCGAGAAGACGGTCACCGAGAAGACGGTCGCCGAGGGGGCGGTCAGCGAGAAGGCGGTCGCCGAGGAGTCCGTCGTCGAGGAGGCGGCCGGCGAGAAGGGCGTCGGGGACACGGCGGTCGGTGACACTCCGCGTGACAAGGCGGCGGACAGCGGCGACCCGGAATCGGTGCCGGCCGGATGATCCGAGGCCGCCCGAAGGCGGTCATCGAGCACCAGGCGAGGGCCGAGGAGCGAACTGCTC
>NZ_JBHWZP010000109.1:0-27331 GCF_042728395.1 Streptomyces sp. NPDC060205 | reverse complement strand
GGAGTCGACGACTCCGGGCCCGCCCCACATCCACGCCGGTGCCCCTTTTCCGCGCGCTCATATCGCGCCGGCCGTGTGACGAGGGGCACTTTGCGAGTGAGGTGTGTCCGGGACGGGCAGATGCGGTCCTGGAGCGGCCGGAGGGCCGGACCGCGGGAGCCGACCGACCGGCCGACCGCGGGACCGGACCGACCGGACCGGGTGATCAACACGTGAGCGGGACATCTCACGATGCGATACCACTCGGGTGGAATTCGGCCGCTCGTTAGACTGAGCCGACCGCAGCCGTGCGGTACGAGACGGACTGAGCGAGGAGCGCACGTGGGCCTTGTCGTGCAGAAGTACGGAGGTTCCTCCGTAGCCGATGCCGAGGGCATCAAGCGTGTCGCCAAGCGAATCGTCGACGCCAAGAAGGACGGCCACCAGGTCGTCGTCGTGGTGTCGGCGATGGGTGACACGACGGACGAGCTGATCGATCTCGCCGAGCAGGTATCCCCGATCCCTGCCGGGCGTGAGTTCGACATGCTGCTGACAGCGGGAGAGCGGATCTCGATGGCCCTGCTGGCCATGGCGATCAAAAACCTGGGCCACGAGGCCCAGAGCTTCACCGGCAGCCAGGCAGGCGTGATCACCGACTCCGTCCACAACAAAGCGCGCATCATCGATGTCACGCCGGGTCGCATCAGGACGGCGCTCGACGAGGGCAACATCGCGATCGTCGCCGGGTTCCAGGGCGTCAGCCAGGACAAGAAGGACATCACCACGCTGGGGCGCGGCGGGTCCGACACCACGGCCGTCGCCCTCGCCGCCGCCCTCGACGCCGAGGTCTGCGAGATCTACACGGACGTCGACGGTGTGTTCACCGCCGACCCGCGGGTGGTGAAGAAGGCCCGGAAGATCGACTGGATCTCCTCCGAGGACATGCTGGAGCTCGCCGCCTCGGGCTCCAAGGTGCTGCTGCACCGCTGCGTCGAGTACGCACGCCGATACAACATCCCGATCCACGTCCGCTCGTCCTTCTCCGGACTGCGCGGCACCTGGGTCAGCAACGAGAATCCGCAAGGGGACGCGCAGGTGGAGCACGCCATCATCTCCGGAGTCGCGCACGACATCTCCGAAGCCAAGATCACGGTCGTCGGCGTCCCGGACAAGCCGGGCGAGGCCGCGGTGATCTTCCGGACGATCGCGGACGCCGAGATCAACATCGACATGATCGTGCAGAACGTGTCCGCGGCCTCCACGGGCCTCACGGACATCTCCTTCACCCTCCCCAAGGCCGAGGGCCGCAAGGCCACCGAGGCGCTGGAGAAGGCGAAGGGCGCGATCGGCTTCGAGTCGCTGCGCTACGACGACCAGATCGGCAAGATCTCCCTGGTCGGCGCGGGGATGAAGACCAACCCGGGCGTCACCGCCTCGTTCTTCCAGGCGCTGTCCGACGCGGGCGTCAACATCGAGCTGATCTCGACCTCCGAGATCCGCATCTCGGTCGTCACCCGCCAGGACGACGTCAACGAAGCCGTGCGCGCCGTGCACAGCGCCTTCGGACTCGACTCCGACAGCGACGAGGCCGTCGTCTACGGAGGCACCGGACGATGACCGTCCCCCCGTACGGAGGCGTACGACGATGACCGGGCGGCCGACGCTCGCGGTCGTGGGCGCGACCGGGGCCGTCGGCACGGTCATGCTCCAGATCCTGTCCCAGCACGCGGACATCTGGGGCGAGATCCGCCTGATCGCCTCACCGCGCTCGGCCGGCCGCAAGCTGGCCGTGCGCGGCGAGCAGGTCGAGGTGGTGGCCCTGACGGAGGAGGCCTTCGACGGGGTCGACGTCGCCATGTTCGACGTACCCGACGAGGTGGCCGGGCGCTGGGCGCCGGTGGCCGCCGCCAAGGGCGCCGTCGTGGTCGACAACTCGGGCGCGTTCCGGATGGACCCCGAGGTGCCGCTCGTGGTGCCCGAGGTCAATCCGCACGCCGCCCGTGTCCGGCCGCGCGGCATCGTCGCCAACCCCAACTGCACGACCCTGTCGATGATCGTGGCCCTGGGCGCGCTGCACGCCGAGTTCGGACTGCGCGAGCTGGTGGTCTCCTCGTACCAGGCGGTGAGCGGGGCCGGGCAGCGCGGGGTCGACACCCTGCGGCAGCAGCTGAAGCTCGTCGCCGGTACGGAACTGGGGACGACCCCCGGTGACGTACGGCGGGCCGTGGGCGACAACACCGGGCCGTTCCCGGAGCCGGTGGCGCTCAACGTGGTGCCGTGGGCCGGGACCGTGCGCGAGGACGGCTGGTCCTCGGAGGAGATGAAGGTGCGGGACGAGTCCCGCAAGATCCTCGGCCTGCCGAACCTGCCCGTCGCCGTCACCTGCGTCCGGGTGCCGGTCGTCACCACGCACTCGCTGACCGTCCACGCCCGCTTCCAGGGCGAGGTGACGGTGGGCAGGGCGCGGGAGATCCTCGCCACGGCGCCCGGGGTGGTGCTGTTCGACAATCCGGAGGCGGGGGAGTTCCCGACGCCCGCCGACGTGGTCGGTACGGACCCCACCTGGGTCGGGCGGGTGCGCCGCGCCCTCGACGACCCGACGGCGCTGGAGCTCTTCGTGTGCGGCGACAACCTGCGCAAGGGCGCGGCCCTGAACACCGCGCAGATCGCGGAACTGGTGGCCGCGGAGCTGTGACCTGCGCCGGAATCCTTCCATCCCGGCCCGGGACAGGAAATCCGGCGGTCGTTAGTTGAATCTTTTGTAGGATCTGTGCGACTTCTGTGGTTCGATCGGGTCCGAAGCTGTGGTCCGGACCACTGAAGCCAAGCCTCTGGCGTTCGAAGATTTTTCTCCCCGTTCTCCGCAACCGCGCGGAGGGCGGGGCGCGTCTTTGCGGTCGCCCTTCAGGGGTGACCGGACGCCACGTTCATATGGGGCATAGGGGATGGGCTTTTACGTATGAGGACACTGAGCGCACGGTCCGGCACGAGGTCCTACGCAAACGTGATGCCTGTCGCGTACAACCCCGGCGGGGGGACGCGTGTCCAACTGGCGTGGCTGAGGTTCTCGAATTCACTGTGGCGACGCGGGGCACTGCCCTCCGTCCGCCCCGCCGACCCCGCACGTCCGGCGCGTCCGGCGGCGGCATGCCGGTGATCGCCCCCATGCCCGCAGCGCGGTCGGCCCGCATCCCGAATCAGCGTGAAGGCGCTGACGAGGCCCTGGCGGCCGGCACGACCGTCGACCATCTGACCGAGACCTACCGCGCCCACTACAGGTCGCTCCTCGGACTCGCGGCGCTCCTCCTCGACGACACCGCGTCCTGTGAGGACGTCGTGCAGGAGGCCTTCATCCGGGTGCACTCGGCGCGCAAGCGCGTGCGCGACCCGGAGAAGACGCTCGCCTATCTGCGCCAGACCGTCGTCAACCTCTCGCGCTCCGCCCTGCGCCGGCGCATCCTCGGCCTGAAGCTCCTCTCCAAGCCGATGCCCGACATGGCGAGCGCGGAGGAGGGCGCGTACGACCAGCTGGAGCGCGACGCCCTGATCAAGGCGATGAAGGGGCTCCAAAGACGCCAGCGCGAGGTCCTGGTCCTGCGGTACTTCGCGGACATGACCGAGGCGCAGGTCGCCGAGACCCTCGGTGTCTCCCTGGGCTCCGTGAAGGCGTACGGGTCGCGTGGCATCGCCGCGCTGCGCGTCGCCATGGAGGAGCCGGCATGAGCGGCCACGACGAGCGAGCACGCCACGACGAGCACGGTCGCCACGGCGACGACGAGCAAGAGCAGCACGCTGGGAACGGAACTGTGAATCACGGCCCCTCGGAGAACCCGGGCCCGGAAGAGTCGGGCCCCACGGACACGGAAGGCCGCCTGTCGGGCGGCTCGCCGGACGGCCCCTCGGACGACTCGGCCGACCCGGCCGGCTCGACCGAACCGGTCGACCCCGTCGACCCCGGGGACTCGGACTCAGCGCCGGCCAAGGTTTTCCCGCTGTCCTCGAAGGACTCAGCGGGCGGCTCGGATGACGCGGGTGACCTGGGCGGCTCGGGTGACGCGGATGACCTGGGCGGCTCGGGTGACGCGGGTGACCTGGGCGGCTCGGCCGGCTTGGGTGCGGAGTCCGCGGGTACGGAGTCCGCAGGTGCGGATTCGTCGGGTACGGAGTCCGTCGGCTCGGAGGCCGGAGGCGCGGGCGCGGCCGGAGCCGACGGTTCCGGCAACCCCGGCAACCCCGGCAACCCCGGCAACCCCGGCAACCCCGGCAACCCCGGCACCCCCGGTATCGGCCTCTCCGCCGACGTGTTCGGCTCCGACGAACTGGCCCTGCGGCGACTGCTGCACCAGGCCGTCGAGGAGATCGAGCCGACCGACGGCACGCTGGACCACCTGCGCCGCGCGGTACCGGCCCGGCGGGCACGCAAGCGCCAGGCCCTCGTCGGCATGGCCGCCGCCGCGCTCTTCATCGGCACCGCGGTCCCGGCCCTCGTGCACGTCTCGAACTCCACGGGCTCCAACGCCGACCCGTCCATGGCGGGCAACACCTCGGCGACCCAGGGCGGCGCGAACGAGGGCAAGGCAGCCTCCTCGGGAAGCGGCTCCGGCGATTCCGCGGGCTCGTCCAAGGGTTCGGACAAGGGCGATAAGAAGGACAAGCCCGGCAAGGGCAAGGGTGGCGGCACCGCGGGCACCTCGCCCACGACCTCCACCGCGGTCGCGCCGACCTGTACGCCGACGCAGCTCATCGCCGCTGCCGGGGGTGGCGCACCCGACGCCAACGGCGCGGTCTACGGCACCTTCACGGTCACCAACGTCTCGACCGCCAGCTGTACGGTCGTCGGCGACGGCTCGGTGGCGCCGACCGCGGTGGGCGCCGCGGACCAGTCCCAGCTCTCGACGCTCCTGCACACGGCGGGCGATCCCGCCGCCGGGCTGCCCGACCCGTCCACCTACGCCACCTCCCTGGTCCTGCCGCCGGGCGGGACGTACAACGTGAAGTTCGCCTGGGTGCCTTCGTCGACCTGCCCGACCAGCGGGGGCAACGGCGGCACCGGCGGCGGGGAACCCACGCCCGACCCGACGCCCACGGAGGACCCCACCGGGGCCAGCGGCGGTACGGTCTCGGAAGGCGCGACCGGCGAGGAACCTCAGCTCATGAGGGCCGACGGAACCGTCGACGGAAGCGTCAGCGTGTCCTACACGGCCGCGGGCGGCGCACCGGCGGCCGCGACGACCGTGTCCAACGCGTGTGCGGGGACGGTCTACCGGACCGGCGTACTGGCCGGTTCCTGACCGGGACGGTCGCCGACCGCTGCCGACCGCGACGGGCCCGGGCTGCCGCTCGGGCCAGGGTCAGGCGGTGGTGGACGAGGTGGACGAAGCCGATGACGCCGACGACGCCTTCGCGGCGTCGGACTCCGCCGGAGTCTCCTCCAGGAGACCCAGCTCCGCGTCCTGCGCGAACTCCACCTCGCGCCGCATCAGCCGGAACCACATGAAGACCACGAACCCCGCGAAGACGAACCACTCACCGGTGTAACCCAGGTTCTGGAAGGCCTTCAGGTCAAGGCCCGTGTCCGAAGGCGCCGTGGCGGGCACCGCCTTCATCCCAGAGTCGGCCTCCGCGAGCGTGATCCACGCGTCGTACATCTTGTACGGCACGAGGTTCACCAAGGACGCCGAGCTGATCGCGCCGGTCTGTCCGGCGGGGAGGCCGCCGGCCGCGGGCACGCCGTTCGACCCGGGTGTCTCCGACGCCTGCAGTGCGCCGGTCACGGTGACCTCGCCGGCCGGAGCCGCCGGGGCCTTCGCGGTGTCGGCGTCACCGGCGAGCCAGCCCCGGACCACCGGCAGGGCCTTGCCGTCGTCGGTGCGCAGCATCGTCAGGACGTAGAAGCCCCGCTTGTCGTCCAGCTCCCGGCCGGGTACGAGCAACTGCTTGCCGTACCGGCCCGTCGCCGTGGCCTGCTTGCCCGAGGTCTTCTTGTCCACGGGCAGCAGCCGCGCGAGCGGCCGGGGAGCCTGCGTCCTGGCCGCCGAGGCCTGCTCACCGGCGTCGCGATGGTCCTGGACCCGGTCCTCGAACCGACTCAACTGCCATGACCCCATGAACATGCAGAAGGGGATGGCCAACAGCACGAAGACGTTGATCCCCCACCAGCGGGGCGTCAGCAGGAACCGGTACACAACCCCAAAGGTACGGGCCCTCGCGGGGAGCGGGCCGAGGGGGGTGCCCCGGCCCCGGCCCGCCCCGTCTCCCGAGGGCCCGGCGCGATCAGCCGCCCAGGTGCCGCTCCGCGAAGTCCAGCTCCAGCCGGACCTGCTTGATCCGCTCGTCCACGACCAGCGAACCGTGCCCCGCGTCATAGCGGTACACCTCGTGGTCCGCGTCCCGCGAGGCCAGGCGGGTCACATAGTTCTCGACCTGACGGATCGGGCAGCGCGGGTCGTTGACCCCGGCGGAGATGTAGACCGGGGCCTTCACCGCGTCGACGTACGTCAGCGGGGACGACGCCTCGAAACGCTCCGGAACCTCCTCCGGGGTGCCGCCGAGCAGCGTGCGGTCCATCGCCTTCAGGGCCTCCATCTCGTCGTGGTAGGCCGTCACGTAGTCCGCGACCGGTACCGCGGCGATACCGAGCGCCCACGCCTCGGGCTGCGTACCCAGACCGAGCAGGGTGAGGTAGCCGCCCCATGAACCGCCGGTCAGGATCAGCCGGTCCGGGTCGGCGGACCCGGAGGAGACCGCCCATTCCCGGACGGCCGCGATGTCCTCCAGCTCGATCAGACCGACCCGGTGCTTGAGGGCGTCCGTCCACTCCCGCCCGTATCCCGTGGAGCCCCGGTAGTTGACCCGGATCACCATGTACCCGTGGTCCACCCAGGCCGCCGGGCCCGCCGCGAACGAGTCGCTGTCGTGCCAGGTCGGGCCGCCGTGGATGTCGAAGACGGTCGGAAGGGGACCGCTCGCTCCGGCCGGCCGCTGCACGAGGGCGTGGATACGGCCGCCGGGACCCGTCACCCACACGTCCTCGACGGGCACCGACCGCGGTGCCTTCATACCGGGCGGGTCGAGGACGACCTCGCCGGACGTCGAACGGACCACCGGCGCCTCGGCGGAGGACGACCACAGGTACTCCACGCTGCCGTCGGGGCGGGCGGTCGCGCCCGACACCGAGCCCTTGGGCGTAGGCACCCGCTCCAGCTCGCGGGTGGCCAGATCGAACCGCCACAGTTCGCTGCGCGCCTCGAAGCTGTTGACGACGAGCAGAGCGGAGCCGTCCGGATACCACTCGGCGCTCAGGTCGCCGTCCAGCTGCGAGGTCAGCTCCAGGTCCGTCTCCTCGCCGGACACCACGTCCCACACCATCGGCTCCCAGCGCCCGCGCCGCTGGTGTCCGACGAGCAGCCGCGTGTCCCCGGCGACCGGGGCGAAGCCCAGGACCTCCAGACCCAGCTCGGCCGTGCCGCCCTTGGTGTCGTCCAGCTCGGAGACCGCCGAGCCGTCCATCCGCAGCACGCGCAGCGCGGAGTGCATCGCGTCGCCGTGCTCGGTGTGCTCGACCGCGATCAGTGTGCCGTCGTGCGAGAGGTCGCCCACTCCCGCCGACTCGCGGTGGCGGTAGACCTCGACGGGGTCCTCGCCGGTGCGGCTGACGTAGATAGTCGAGCCGTCCTCGTCGGTCGATCTGCCGACGATCGCCGTCCGCCCGTCCCGCCCGAGCGCGAGTCCGGCGGGGTAGGAGGGGTCGAGGCCGGGAGCGGCGGGTGCGTCCGTGCCGGCCGGGCCGCCTTCACCGTCCGCCCCGGCGGTGAAGGGCTGGCGCCGCCAGATCCCGAACTCGTCGCCGTCCTTGTCGTCGAACCACCAGATCCACTCGCCGTCGGGCGACAGCACCCCGTCCGTCGTTCCGTTGGGCCGGTCCGTGACCTGGCGCTGGGCGCCCGTCCCACGGTCCCACGCGTACAACTCGTACGTCCCTGTCGCGTTGGACACGAACAGGGACCGGTGCGGGGCGTCCTCCGCCCAGTCCGGCAAGGACACCCGCGGCGCCCGGAAGCGCTTCTCCCATTCGGGCATGGTTCCCTCGTGCGGGGTGGCCCCGTTGCTCTCAGTCATGGCCCCATAGTGCACGCACAGGACGGCATCGTGCTGACGGGCCCCTCAGCCTGTGGATAACTCTCCGGCCAGAGGGGGCGGTGGTTCGGCCGAACCTTGAATCACCGCAGTTCAAAGCGGTTCAAAGCAGTTCACAAGTGATTGCCGCGGGCAGCACGGTGACACCTGCGGGTGCGTCGTGGTTGCTCGCGCAGTTCCCCGCGCCCCTTACGAGGCCCGGCCACGGGTCCGGCCACGGGCCCGGTTACGGGGCGCCGCCGGTCGTGCGTTCCCGGGTTCGCCGTCCCAGCAGTTCCGCGAGGCCCCGGCGGGTGGCGGCGATGACCACACGGTCGCCGGAGCCGAGCACGTAGGTCGGGGGCAGGTCCCAGACCAGGCCCGACGGGCGGTCGGGGGACGAGCCGTTGCGGTCGCGGTCCGGAGCCGACGAAGGCGGGGCCGAAGACGGGGCCGGGGCCGGGGCCGCGGGGCTGTTCGGCGCGGGTGGGGCGGGGTCGGCCGGCGGACGGGTACGGCGTCCGCCCGGGCCCGCGGTGGTGTCCAGGACCGCCGTGTCCAGGGCGAGAACCCGCCACGCCCCCGCACGGAACGCCTCGGCGACGGTCCTGCCCTCCAGATGCGGATGCCCGGCGACGTCCAGGGCCGCGAAGAGCAGCACCCGGCGTTCCACGGGGATCGCCCCCAGGATCTGGCGGCCCATCATCGCTCCGGCGAAGGCGGGCGCGGCCAGATGGGAGACGCTGCGGCTGCGCGTGAGTGCGTTCGGGTGGGTGGCGCGCAGGGTGCGGTAGACGGCGGTGGCGAAGTCGTCGTCGTACAGGCGCAGGACGACGCGCAGGTCGGGGCGTACGGACCGGGCGTACAGGGCCGCTTCCAGGTTGGTGGTGTCGGCGCTGGTCAGGGCGAGCAGGGCGTGCGCGCGGTGGATCTTGGCGGCTTCCAGGACGCCTTCCTGGGTGACGTCACCGAGGACGACGGGCACGCGCAGCCGGCGTGCCAGCGCGAGACCGCGCGCCTCGGGGTCGGCCTCGACGCACACCACGGGGATGTGGAGTTCGCGAAGGCGGGCGAGGACGCGCGTACCGATCTTGCCGACTCCGAGGAGGACGACGTGACCGGAGAGGCCCCGGGGCGGCCTGCGCAGCGCCGTCCCGCTGCGGAACGTACCGAGGCCTTCCAGGACGGCGGCGAGGAGTACGGGCAGCAGCAGCAACCCGACCAGTCCGGACAGGAGTTGGAGGATCTGGCGGCCGAGCGGGTCGTCGAGCGCGGGATCGTTGATCGCGAAGAGGTCGAGGAGGGTCAGATAGGTGGCGTGCAGGGGATGGGCGCCCGTGACGAGCATGGACGCGACCGCGAGCGCGACCACACAGGCCACCAGCCCGGCGAAGGACCAGCGCAGCCGCCGCGAGAACAGCCTGCCGAGGGGCAGCCCGATGGACATGCCACCCGGCAGGACACCGCGTCCGGCGGGCAGCGGGGGACCGGAGTACGACACGGTCTCCAGGACGATCGTGCCGCGGCCGGTCGCGGCGGCCACGGACGCCTCGTCGGGCAGCAGCCGCGGCCCGTGCTCCCCGCTGCTCTCCGAACCGTCCGCGCCCGCCGGGTCGTTGGTGGTCGCCGAGAGCAGGGCCAGGGTGCACAGCCCGGGGTCGGCGACCTCTCCCGGCCCAGGCGGCTGCCGTTCCACGGCCCGCAGCATCAGCCCGTCGGTCTGTACGACCTTGCTGGTCCCGGCCACGGCGGTGGCGGCCAGCGCGGGCGCGGCGGTGTCCGCGTCGGAGAGTACGGTCGTGGAGGCGTCGAGCAGACCGGGCGCGGGCGAGCCCGTGGCCTCCCCGATCCCTGCCATGGCCAGGGCGGACGCCTGGTCGAGCAGGGCCTCGATGTGCTGGCCGAGACGGCGGTTGTAGAGCCGTATGACCAGCCGCAGACGCGGGTTGAGCCGGCGGGCCATGAGGGCCGCGCGGATGTTGGTCTCGTCGTCGTCATGGACGAGGGCCAGCGCGTGGGCGTGCTCGACCCCGGCCTCGGCGAGCACGGCCTCGGTCAGTACGGCGGCCTCCACCACCTGTTCCGCACGGGGCCCTTCGGGACCACTGCCGGTACTGCCGCCGCCGCTACCGCTGTTGCCTCCGCCCGCGGCGGTGCCGCCGTTGCCCGCCGCCGCCCGGGTCATGGCGGCCGACACGCGGTCGAGCAGGGTCGAGGCGCGGGCCCGTCCCACGACCGGGGGCCGCGCGGTCCGCTCGGCGGACGGCACGACCAGCGTCACCCGCTCCCCGTAGACGCCCCGCAGCTCGGCCGCCAGGCGGTGCGCGAGAGCGTCGTCCCCGCACACCACCATGTGCGCGGCGCGATCGTCCGGCCCGCGATCGTTCGACCCGCTCTGATTCGGAAGGCTCCCCACAACAGCACAGACTGCCTCACGGGTACGGGCGGTTGCACGGTGGCCCGCCGCGAGTGACCGGCTCCGGGAACCGGTGGCGTATCGGGATGAGAAGCTGTGCCGGAACGGGCGTACTGAAGGTGGAGGGCGATCCACCGACGCGGCCCTTCCCTACCGGAGGTACCTCTCCCGTGACCACAACCGACGCAGCACCGCCCGGGGTTGAGGACCGCGAGACGGACGGCACGACGGCGCAAGCCACGGCCGAAACGACGGCCGACACGATGGCGGAAGCTACGGACGGCACGACGGCGGACGCCGGTGGGCCGAAGGGCTGGCAGTTCAACTCCCCCCTCGTCCTGACCATGTTGCTGCTCGCGGGCGTGGTGCTCCAGGACCCCATCCGCGGGGCGCTGTCCGCGCCGGTGACGCAGAGCTGGATGACCGTGTTCGTCGCGGTGATCGTGCAGGCGCTGCCCTTCCTGGTACTCGGCGTCATGCTGTCGGCGGTCATCGCGGTGTTCGTCCCGCCGTCGTTCTTCGCCCGCGCGCTGCCGAAGCGGCCCGCCCTCGCGGTACCGGTCGCGGGCATGGCCGGAGCGGTGCTGCCGGGGTGCGAATGCGCGTCCGTGCCGGTGGCCGGGGCGCTGGTGCGCCGGGGTGTCACGCCCGCGGCGGCGCTGGCGTTCCTGCTGTCGGCGCCCGCGATCAACCCGATCGTGCTGACGGCGACCGCGGTCGCCTTCCCGGGCGAGCCCCGGATGGTCCTGGCCCGTTTCGTAGCGAGCCTGCTGGTGGCGTGCGCGATGGGGTGGCTCTGGCACCGGCTGGGCCGCGCGGACTGGCTGCGCCCGCCGGAGCGCCCCTCCTGGGAGGGCCAGGGCAAGGGGGCGGCGTTCTGGGGGTCGGTACGGCACGACGTGATGCACGCGGGAGGGTTCCTGGTCGTCGGCGCGATGGCCGCGGCGACGCTCAAGGCGGTGGTCCCGGCGGACTGGCTCGGCTACGCCGCCGACAACTTGGTGGTGTCGATCCTCGCCCTGGCGGTCCTGGCCGTACTCCTGTCCATCTGCTCCGAGGCGGACGCCTTCGTGGCCGCGTCCCTCACCCAGTTCTCCCTGACGGCCCGGCTGGCCTTCCTGGTCGTCGGCCCGATGATCGACCTGAAACTCTTCGCGATGCAGACGGCGACGTTCGGCCGCGGTTTCGCCCTGCGCTTCGCGCCCGCCACCTTCACGCTGGCCGTCCTGGTGTCGTCCCTGGTCGGGGCGGTGCTCCTGTGAACCGCCAGGCACAGGCAGCGGTGCTCTTCCTCACCGGCGGAGCGATCCTGCACGCGGGCCTCACCGACCTCTACCTGCGGTACGTCAAGGCCGGGTTGAGGCCGTTGCTGCTGGCGGCGGGGGTGGTCCTGATCGCGACGGCGGTCGCGACGCTCTGGTACGACCACCGCGAACGCCGGACACAGCCCCACACCCACCCCGACTCCGACCCCCGCCCTCATGCGCACGCCCACCGGGAACCTGGTATCGCCTGGCTCATGACCCTCCCCCTCCTGGCCCTCGTCCTGGTGGCACCGCCGGCGCTCGGCTCGTACAGCGCGATGCGCACGGGGACGGCCCTGCAGAAGCAGCCGTGGGGGTTCGCCGACCTGCCCAAGGGGGACACCGTCCGTCTGAGCCTCGTCGACTACGCGGGGCGGGCCGCGTACGACCACGGCCGCTCGCTCGCCGACCGCCGGATCACGACGACGGGCTTCCTGGCGATGGGCAGCAACGGCACGCCCTATCTGGTGCGCATGGCGCTCAGTTGCTGTGCCGCGGACGCCCAGCCGGTGAAGATCGGCCTCACCGGCCACACCCCGACGGTCCTGCGCCCGGACACCTGGCTGGAGGTCACGGGCACGTACACCGGGAAGCGGACGAAGGACCCGGTGAACGAGGGGGTCATCCCGTTCCTGGACGTCACGGAGGCCAAGCCGATCAAGGCGCCCCGCGACCCGTACGACGAGAGCTGGAACGGCTGAGGCGTCGTGTACCCGCAGTCGTGTACCCGCAGGGGGACCGTCAAGCTGTCGATCCTCTGTCGATGCGGGGCACGGGCGGGATGGGTGGGGCGAGGTTGAGCCAGGATGAAGGCACGGCACGTACGGAGTTGAAGTTCTCAGACCCTCCAAGGAGGCCAGGAACGATGACCCACTCGATCCGCACGACCCGCGAACACCCCTCACGCCGCACGCTGCTGGGCGGCGCGGCGCTCGCCGCGTTCACGGTGGCGACGGGGACAGGAACGGTGAACGCGGCCGCGTCGAACTCGCCCGCCACCTGGCCGACGGAGTTCCCCCTCCCCGACGGCTTCCTCCCCGAAGGGATAGCCATCGGCAGGAAGCCGTACGCGTACATGGGCTCGCGCGCGAACGGCGCGATCCACCGCACGGACCTGCGTACGGGCGAGGGCAGAACCCTCTTCGCGGGCGCCGCCGGCCTGGTGGCGGTCGGCCTGAAGCTCGACCACGACGGCCTGCTGTACGTGGCGGGCAACACGGGAGTGGCCCGTACACACGACTCCCGCACGGGGGATGTCGTGGCAACACACCAACTGACGGAAGCCACCGGCCACTTCATCAACGACGTGACGCTGCTGAGTGATCGTGCATGGTTCACGGACTCCCGCGCGGCGGCGCTGTACGGGGTCCCGAGGGGCCGCTCCGGAGCGGTACGCACCCTGCCGCTCACCGGGGACTGGGTCCAGCTCCCGGACGTCAACAATGCCAACGGCATCGTGGGCACCCCCGACGGCCGAGCCCTCATCGTGGTCAAGAGCACCCCGGGAGAGCTGTACAAGGTGAACATCCGGACGGGCCACGCCACCCGCATCACCCTGATCGGCGCACCGGACGTCGTGAACGGCGACGGCCTCTACCGCATCGGCCGCACCCTGTACGTGGTCCAGAACCGCCTGAACGTGATCAGCGTGTTCCACCTGAACCGGTCGTCGACCCTGGCCACCCTGACCGGCACGATCACGGACCCGCGCTTCGACGTCCCCACCACAGCGGCCCGCTTCGCCAACCGCCTGTACCTGGTCAACGCCCGCTTCACGAGCCCTCAGACCCCGGAGACGACGTTCACGGGGGTGGCGGTCCCGATCTGACCGGGCGCCGGGACGACCGGGTCATCCGGCCGGGTGGAGCCGGCGCACCCGCCCGTCGTCCGTCACCTCGTACACGTCGATGCGCAGCAACTGCCGGACATGGAGCGGAACGCGTTCTGCGGCCTTGACCGACGAGGACGGCACGACGAGCGCGTAGCGCGTACGGGGGTCCTGGCTCGTCATGCGCCGCAACAGCTGCCCGTAGGCGGTGTCGGCGTCGATGCCCGGGTCGCTGGTGCGCCCCTTGGCCTCACAGACCAGCCGCTCGTCGCCGCGTACGGCCTCCAGGTCGGTCCACCGGTCCGTGGGATCGACCGGCGTCCAGCCCTCGGCGAGCAGCCAGGTCCGGAAGGCGCCGACGACCCGGTCCTCGTCGCTCGCGCGACGGCCGCCGTCGTGGGACAGGAGCTTCCTCAGCGCGGCGAGGTCGGCCTTCTCGCTGCGCCGCAGCCGTCCGCGGCCGTCGGCAGGGAGATCGGCGGGCCGCACGACGACCAGCCGCAGCCCGTGCGCGGGAATCTCCACCTCCCGCCGGGCGTCGTACAGGGCCCGCTGCTCCCCGCGGTGAACACCGCTGACGGTGAGCCGGTCCGGCTTGTCGAAGTGGGGTACTGGCCGGTCGTGCTGCAGTTCGCGGTACTCGACCACGAGCCCGTGACCCGGCCAGTACGCATCGACCGGCAACCTGACGCGCCGACCGCCCGCTCCGGGATCCCCCAGCAGCCAGTCGAACGTGTGCTGCGTCAGGGCCCGCTCACCGAGGACCAGATCGCACAGCCCGACGACATAGGCCTCGTCACTGTCATCTCTCGCTCCCATGACGGCGCATCCTGCCAACGCCTGCACCGGCGACCAAGGGCAAGCTGCTGGTCACGGACGCGACGGACCGGCACCCCAGCTGGGCCCGGGCGGCGAGACTCCTGAGAGGTGCGGGTCGGGTCATACCTTCTTGACCACGACCGTGTCCGGGACCAGCTTTTCCAGGTCGCCGACGTCCGAGGTGAAGACGGTGACCCGCCCCTTCTGCTGTCGCGCGATCACGGCGAGCACGGCGTCGATCGCGTACTTGTGGCCGTGCAACTCGGCATCGGCCAGGAGCCGGCGTGCCTGGCGGGCCTCGTCCTTCCCGATGTCGACGACCTGGAGCCGGGACAGTACCCAGTCCCAGCGCTGTTCGGTGGTTCTGCCGTCGTAGGCCTCGACCAGGGTCATCGGTGACGTCACCACTTCGGCCTCACCTCGCGCTGCGAGGTCGAGCCAGGTGATCATGTTCCGATCACCGCGTACTGCCAGCGAAAGAGCTCCACAGTCCAGGACGAAGACACGGAGCGGCCTCTGCCCGTGCTCACCGGCTCGCTTCTTCACGCAGCCTCTCCGCGGTCGTGCTGCCCGGAGGCGCGGCGCCGCTCGTGTTCGGCGTCGAGATCCTCCAGTTCGGCGAGCGCCGCCGCATGCTCGTCCTCAGTCACGGGACCATGTTCTTCCTGCAGCCAGTCGGCCAGTTCCCGAAGACGGTCCCGGTCGCGCTTGAAGCGCAGTGCCTCGGCGACGTACGCCGACAGGCCCCGCTCTGCCGCTTCCGCGCGGATCTCGTCAAGGAGATCCTCGGGGATCGTGACGGTCACCTTTTTCGTCGCCATAGAAGAAACCATACTCGCCGTATCGCACCGCTTACCAGTGGGCGCGCTGTCGACGCTCGTTGATCAGGCGGCGGTGGAGGGGCGTGGGCTGTCGTGGAAGACCTGGCTGGTGTGCCAGGCGCGGTGGATCGCGGCGACAGGGTGGGCGCCCGGTTGAGGTCCGACGAGTGGTCGGTCGGCGAGCGCGATGACGTGCTCGCGGGCGGCTGGGCTGTGGCCGACGAAGCTCTGGGAGACCAGGACGCGGTGGTCTTCGTCGATGCCGAGGACGCCCATGTCGAAGAGCTTGTGGTGCAGCGAGCACAGACACAGTCCGTTCTCGACGTCGTCCGGGCCGTCGAAGGCCCACCAGCGCACGTGCGCGGCCTCCAGCCCGACCGGCACCGTGCCGATCCTGCCGTCGTAGCCGCAGAAGGCGCACCGGTACTCGTAGGCCGTCAGGACCCGTTCCCGCATCCGCGGATCCCGCCGCCTCCGCACGGCGTCCGGGAGCTGCCACGATCCGGTCTCCGCCGTCTCCAGCTCCAGGCCCACGGAATCGCACAGATCGGCGTGGAGCGACGGGGGGAAGTGGAGGTCGAGCAGGACCCGTGCCATCCGGCCGAGCAGCGTCGGCTCACGCCGCAGTGCCGCCCGCAGTTCAGGCGCCAGCCGCCCTGCAGCCACCGCGGTCCGCAACTCACGCACCCCGGTGCCGGGGCTGCCCGGGCCGCGATCGGTGCGTACCTCCCATACGCCGTCGCTCACCAGATGGTGGAACGGGTAGGCAGGAGTCGTCCTGTTCGGCGGACCGTACTCGGTCAGCAGTCGCTGCAGATCCTCCTCCACCGCGCTGTACCGCAGTTCGCCGGAGGCATCCTGCTGGAACCGACCGAGGGCGTACAGCAACAGCAACGGCTTGTGCGGAGCGCGGGTCCCATTCCTGGTCCACTGCCTCAGTTGCGCGGTGCGCTCCAGCCATTCCATGACCGGCGATCGTAGTCGCGCCCGCAGCCAGGCAGAGCAGCGAATCCCTTCTGCACTACGCGAGTTGAGCTGACGGCCGCGGTCGGAGGACGACGGCGGCGGATGGCCCATCCTGCGTACTCACCGTCACAGGTCGAACAGGCTTTCCTGGAAGTTCTCGACGACATCCCGTCGCGGATAAAGCAGGCCCAGCAGCAGGAACGTCTTGGGGCGTGCTGCGACGTTCCCCACGAAACAGTGGACGGCCCTTTGCGCAGTGACCATCCGGTCGAACCAGCGCTCGCGAAGCTTCTCCTCCACGCCGTCCTTTCCGTACTGGCGAAAGAACTTGCGGTACGACTCGCCCGCCTCCCAGTCCCTCAGCCCCATGTCGTGACCACCGCACTCCTGGTCCGCGCATCGGAAGCTGTACCGGAACTCAAGCGGCACCCACTCCAGTTGGCGAAGATCCTGTGCGAGCAGATCCAGCTGATCTGCAAGGGCCGCCTTCGAAGCCGGCCAGGGCTCGGCAGGAGCAAAGCGGAAACCGGTGAACTCCGCTGGGCGGAAGACACCGAGCGACGTCCCCCGAAGCTCTTGGTCCCGCTTTATGGAGCACAGGGACGGTGACACGAGGGGCCGCACGTGCGAGAACCGTTCGTGCCAGCCGTCCGCTGTCCCGAGACGTTCGATGACCTTGAGTGTGTGCAGGTTGGGACGCCAGCTCTCGGGACGGCGGTCCCCATGGTGTCGCCGCACGTCGACCTCGACGATCGAGTACTTGGCGAACTGGCTCTCTTCGCTCAGAGAGCGGAACGGAACCGGGAAGAGCCGCACATGCTGGGGTGTCCCTTGGTCGAGCCGTATGCCGGCCACGCAGCTTGTCTCGTGGTACTTCGTGGACAGTTCCGGATAGGTCTTGACCGTGATCATGATCCGTGCGCGCTGCCAAATCCCCGATCCCATGGTTGCCCCCTCCACAGATCTCCCGATCCGATTGGAGGAGAGGCATGCGCCACCGGCAAGGGCGCATACGGGGACGAAGGGCGAAGTCAGGCCAGGGGAACGACGGGCACGTCTGCCCGCTTACGGACCGTCTCCAGGACGACCTGTCGGTGGCAGCGGCTTTCGTCCTTCTCGAAGCACAGCACCGCGACCCGGGACTGCCGGGCATGCTCCGTAAGACGTTCAAGATCGGTCTGCGCTTCCTCGGACCGCAGCACCCCGCGGAACCGGGCCCGCCCCACGTCGAGGCGGCCCTCCCAGAACGGCGCCCTGTTGTCCTTGGGATTGCCCAGGCCACGCAGGTGGGTGTACGTGATGCCGGCCTCGGCGAGTGCCTGCCCGAGTCGCGTCTTGCTGAAGCCCTTCTTGCGGCTGATCGGCGTGAGCCGTACGTCCGCCACGACATCGATACGGCTGTCGAGGAGAGAGGCGACGAACGAGTCGATGTCCCGGCCTTCGTACCCGGCGGACCAGAGGCCGGGAGCGACCTTGGCCTCCTGGAAAAGTTCGTCCAGGGGGACCTCAAGTACTTCGGCAACGGCTCCGACGGTGAAAAAACCTGGCTGGATCGCTCCCTCGCTCTCCAGACGGGCCAGCGTTCCCACGGCGATGCCGGCCTCTTTGGCAAGCCGTTCCCGCGACCACCCTCGCCCCTCGCGCAGCGCTCGCACATGCTGGGCGAGTGCTGCGGCGTGATCATGGGGACGCGCTGAGTGATGGCTTGCCATGTGTCGTGATCCTAGGGGCGGTTGAGGGGGCCGGCATGGTGTTCCGGTCCGACTACCGGAGCGGATCCACGAACGCCAGGTCCGAGTTCCCTTGGTTACCGCACTTCAGGCGACCGCGTCGGTCACCCACCGGGAAATATGGCCATGGCCTTCTCCCGGCTTTCTCCCAAATGCCCTCAAGAAACCACTCAGGGGCCCGACCCGCTAAGCGGATCAAGCCCCTGACCTGGTCTTACGGCTGTCGGGGTGGCGGGATTTGAACCCACGACCTCTTCGTCCCGAACGCGATCAGAGCCTTCGTGACCTCCGCCTCGGACTGTTGACGTGCTCTCTCGGCTCCAGCACTGTCCACTAGCGTCCGATGCGGTCTCGGTGTGGCTGCTTCATTTGGCCCCCGTTTGGCCCCCTGGTCGGCGTACCTTTCCTCGGCTCATGTGTCCTATGACCAGGGAAGTCGCAAGGCGCGAGGGGGGCGAACCCGTGGCGCTCTCAACGCCTTCTGTCGCCTGCCGGACGAGTGGCCGCCTTGACACTACCCGGTAGGTGTACGGACACTGTACGTACACCACCGCAGGGCGGCTCTCTCTATCTTGGCCGAAGTGGAGAGCCGCCCTAACTGGACCCACCACCCAGGGTGGCTCTTTCTACCTTGTCGGAAGCAGAGAGCCGCCTCTAGTGGTGAGCCCCGCCTGTCCGAAGAAGTGAGGATTCACCGACCTCCCTTTCAGCGGGGCTCGCCAGATGGAGACCCTTCCCATGAACGAGACACAGGAACGAAAGACCAAGGAACGGACCAGTCGCCGTAAGGAAAGCAACCGTACTAGCACAACCCGTCTTGAGATCCGCATTCCAGAAGAAGACAAGAAGTTGATCGAGCGGGCCGCACAGAGCAGCCACGTAACGACTACGGGTTTTGTCTTGCAAGCCGTAAGGCAGGCAGCGCAAGACCAGTTGCGTCGCGAGCAAGTGACGGTCGTGCCGCCTGATTTCTACGAGGCAATGGTTGCTTCGTTGAATGAGCCGGATGAAGCAAACGCGGCTTTGTCCAAGGCGGCAGCCCGGGCTCGGGAGATCATCAGGAAGGCATAGGGCCGAGTTCGTGTACGAATCGGAATCGCTCAGCGAGCAACATGTCTTGGAGTCGTTCGACTGTGGGAAAGTTGCGCTGAACGACTGGCTGATGAACTCAGCGAGACACTGTCAGAGCAACCGGACGGCTAGCACGTTCGTATGGTGTGCTCTGACTGACCCTCATGTGGTCGCCTACTACTCGTTGGCGGGACACGTGGTGGAGAAACAAGCACTACCACCGAAGCTGGGCCGGGGATCCCCGGAGCAGATGCCGGCTGTGTTGTTGGCTCGACTGGCGATCGACAAGACGCTGCAAGGCCAAGGCCTAGGTGGCGTACTTCTTGCCGACGCCATGGGGCAAGTCGTCGCTGCGGTTCAACGCGTAGCAGCTCGATTCGTCATTGTCGATGCCCTCGATGAGGAAGCTGCCGCGTTCTATGACCGGTACGGCTTCAAACGTATTCCGGGGCACATGCGGATGTACAGGAAGATCAGCGATATTGAGCGCAGTTTGGCGCTTGGCTAGCGGCTTTCAGCGCATAGGGGTGCCGACCGCAAGGTCGGCGCCCCTATGTTGCGCTTTGGCGGAAGACGTGACGATCTCAAGCGTGGCTGTCGCCGTCCGAGCGGCTCACAGGAGCATGCGTGCTGCCAGACTCCCGCGAGCTATGCGCGAACGATCCCGAAGGACGGATATGTGGTCTCGATAGAGCGCCAAGTGGTAATGGCGCTCTCTGTGAGTTCGCGAAAGTTCGTTCTTAAGGTCAGGTAATTTGTATGATGAGGAGAGTTACATGCCCGGCTGGCAGCGTTGCCTAACCGTTGGTAAATCTCGCAAAATTGCACAAAATGCTCCTCATGGACGAGCATTTGATCAAAATCCCAACGAGATTCGACCTCCAGGCGACGTGGTCGTACCTCATCACGAAGAGTTTTCCACTGCTCCTTCATGGCGCGCAACCTCTCCTCCCCGACGAAATTAAATATATTATCGAGTGTTCGCCAGAAGTCGAGCGACATGCTTCCGCTTTCTCGGAGCCCTGGATTTTCGTGAGCCGCGGCCAGCGTGCGAAACTGCTCAATCGTCTGATCTATATCCATCCAGGCTGCATGAAAATCCCTTAGTACGCGCTCAGAGTGCCTTTGAACTGCGCGCTGCTCGGCGAGGAGCGTATGACTCTCTCCAAGCCGGCTCACGACCACGAGAGCAAATGGGACTGCAAACATAAGCCCCGGTGAATGCCAAGGCGCCGGGTCGCCTCAGCACGGACACACCTAGCACCAACCTGCCGGCACCCGCCATGGACGGCTCCGCCCTGCTCGACGAGGTGGAAGCCTTCCACCGACGCTTCAACATCTTCCCCCTCGAAGCTGCGTACGTCGCCGTGACGCTGTGGGACGCACACGCGCACCTGCTCGACTGCTTCGACTCCACACCGCGGCTCGCGTTCCTGTCGCCGGAGCCTGGCTCCGGCAAGTCCTGAGCGCTGGAGATCGTGGAAACCCTCGTGCCGCAACCGATGGTCGCGGTCAACGCCTCGGCCTCCGCGCTCTTCCGCGCCGTGTCCGGGATGGAGGGACGGCCGACCATCCTGTTTGACGAGATCGATACCGTCTTCGGTCCCAAGGCCGGAGAGAACGAACAGCTCCGCGGGTTCCTCAACGCCGGGCACCGCCG
The DNA here is from genome assembly GCF_042728395.1 of Streptomyces sp. NPDC060205. Classification (NCBI taxonomy): domain Bacteria; kingdom Bacillati; phylum Actinomycetota; class Actinomycetes; order Kitasatosporales; family Streptomycetaceae; genus Streptomyces; species Streptomyces sp. NPDC060205. The sequence continues at coordinate 6,622 of NZ_JBHWZP010000109.1, read as the reverse complement.
TTCCGGCGTCATGTGGCGGTGCGTGGGCGACGGCTCCAACCAGCAGGTACAGGAGTTCCCGTCGTTCTGCGGGGTCGCGGTCGCCGGTCTCGGCTCGCTGCCGGACACGATCCTGACTCGCTCGGTCATCGTCCGCATGCGCCGCCGCGCACCGAACGAGCAGGTCGAGCCGTTCCGGCAGCGCATCCACGAGAAGGAGGGCCACGCGCTGCGCGACCGGCTCGCCGCATGGGCACAGTCCGTCCGCCACCTGGTCGACGGAGTGTTCCCGGAACTCCCGGAGGGCATCAGCGACCGGCCCGCGGACGTGTGGGAACCCCTGCTCGCCATCGCGGACGCTGCGGGCGGTACGTGGCCGGAGCGGGCCCGCACCGCGTGCATCGAGCTGGTGAACGCGGCCAAGACCAGCGACAAGGGCAGCATCGGCATCCGCCTGCTCACGGACCTGCGCGACTACGTGTTCAACGGCATCGACCGCCTGCCCACCGTCGCCATCCTCGACAGGCTGCACAGCCTCGAAGAGGCACCGTGGGCGGACATGAGCGGCAAGCCGCTCGACGCCCGCGGGCTGTCTCGGATGCTGCGCGAGTACATGACGGCGGACAACGCCCCCATCGCGGCCCGCAACATCAAGGCAGGGGGCAGCGTCATGAAGGGCTACTACGCGAGCGACCTTCACGACGCGTGGCAGCGCTACTGCCCTCCCCCTGCTGAAAGTCTGCTACTTCCACTACCTCCGCTACCGGGCAGCTCAGACGCGGTTCCCGGGTAGCGGCAAGCCGCTCCGCATCCGCTACCGCAACACCCCATCCGCTACCCGCCCCGCGGTCACGAACCACAGGCCGGTAGCGGCTCCATCCGCTACCGCTACCCCTATCCGCTACCTGGATCATGCCCCTGACCAGGGAGGTAGCGGAGGTAGCGGAAGTAGCGGACCTGACAGGAAGGGGGTCACCGCCCCCGGAGCCCTGCCGAGGAGGCACCGCCGCATGGCCACCGTTGCTGAACCTGCCGAACAGCTTCTCTACCGCCCCGAGGAGGCGGCCAAGGCTCTCAGGATCGGACGCTCGATGGTCTACGAGGAGATACGCCTCGGACGACTTCAGACCGTCCGCATCGGCCGTCGCCGTCTCGTGCCGCCGGAGTACATCGAGCGGTACGTCGAACTCCTCAAGCGCGAGGCAGAAGCCACCGCCTGAACTTCCCAACACCCGAATTCCGCAGGGCCGCGTCCTTCAGGGCGCGGCCCTGTCCTATGGAGGCACAACAGAAGATGAGTGAGACCCCGAAGCGTGCCCAAAGGGCTGGCCACGGCGCGGACACCATCTATTGGGACCCGGCCAAGAAGAGTTTCGTGGGGGCCGTCTCCCTGGGGTATGCCCCGAACGGCAAGCGCCGTCGACCGAAGGTGTACGGCAAGACCAAAACCGAGGTCCGCCAGAAGATCCGGGATCTGAAGAAGGAGATGCAGACCGGCGTCAAGGAGCCGGCCAACTACACCGTTGCCGACGCGGTGAACGACTGGTTGGAGCGCGGACTGAAGGGGCGCGACGAGAAAGGCACCATCGGCAAGAACCGCTCGATGGCGTACAAGCACCTGATTCCTTTCATCGGCAAAGCCAAGCTGAAGGAACTCAGCGCGGACGACGTGGACGATTGGTTGGACGGCAGGGCGGAATTGCTCGCGACGCGAAGCCTGCGCGACCTGCTCGCCGTCCTGCGCTGTTCCATCGCGCACGCCCAGCGCCGAGCCAAGGCCGCGCGGAACGTCGCTCTACTCGTCACCGCACCGGAGGGACGCCCCGGCTGTCCGAGCAAGGCGCTGAACCTGGAGCGAACCTGGAGCAGGCGAAAGCCGTGCTCATCGCCGCGCGACCGTCACGTCTGTACGCCTACCTTGTGCTCTCGCTCCTCAGCGGCGTGCGCACGGAAGAGGCGCGACCCCTCACCTGGGACCACGTCTTCCTGGAAGCGACGGACGGCATCCCGCCGCACGTCGCGGTATGGCGCTCGGTACGCAAGCACGGTGAGACGAAGACCAGGAAGAGCCGCCGGACCATCGCTCTCCCCAAGCAGGTGGTCGACGTCCTCGAAGAGCACAGGCGATGGCAGAAGCGGGAGCGAGCGTCGAAAGGGATGGAGTGGAGCCCGGCCGGCCGTGTCTTCACCACCCGGAGCGGTGAGGCGCTCGACGCGGCCAACGTTCGGCGAGACTTCAAGGCCATCGTGAAGAAAGCCGGACTGAAGCCTGAGTGGGCCCCCGGGAGCTCCGGCACAGCTTCGTGTCCCTGCTCTCGGACCACGGTATCCCGCTGAAAACCATCGCCCTTTTGGTCGGGCATAGCAGCCAGGTCACTACTGAGTCTGTTTACCGCAAACAGCTTCGGCCTGTCATCACGAGGGGCGCTGAGGTGATGGACGACATCTTCGCTTCGACTCGGGATGGCGGAATCATCGCGTAATCTGTTTCGATTTGCGTAACCCCTCCTTCAGTTACTTACGGAACTGATCAAATTTTCACTCCTTAGGAAGTGAATCGTGCGTTGGTGCTGTGGGAGGGATCCAAACGCGTTCAGGAACGCAACTGTTGTCCCTGTGTTTGCTGCCGGTCGGTAGACGCATGAAGTAAGAGACCTAAGAGCTTGTTAACCTTCCTGGGAAGTTTTGGTCAGCCTTATGATTTCCTTGCTGTTCCGACGGCTGGGAAGGTACTGGCAAATGACGATTCCAAACCCTTCGGGCGCTCCTGACCCCACACCGTCCCCTGAACCAAGGCCGGCCCCCCTCCCCACGCCGACTCCCGGTCCATCCCGCACCCCTGCCCCGACGCTTGGTAGCTCACTTTCCGTAATTGATCGTTGGAAGTTCGGAATTGAAATCCTTGTCGGGGTTTTAACGCTCGTGACGTTGTTTGTGTTGGCTATGCAAACGGTTGCCGCCAATGAGCAGGCTGAGCAGGCAGTAAAGCAGAGTAAAGAGGCTGCCAAGCAAAGCGCTGAAGCAGCGAATCAGGGGGCGGCGCAGAGGCTAGATGCCACGTATGAGCGCCTGTTGGACCGGAAGGAATGGCTCGCGTCGCAAGAGAACTCGCGAATTACTGGTCACATATTTCGCGGGACACCGCTTGAAGAAATCAAGGATGAGGTGGAGCGTGAGCAAGTTGCGATGGCTTTAGTGTGGGATCTGGCTTACGTAGACTACCTGTATGAAATGTTGCCCGGATTGGTGGACTGTGCACCGGAAGATCGGCATTTAGAATTGCGTGAGACAGGGAAAATGGGTGTCGCATCGTGCGATGACTGGGCCGCATGGAGTGAATACATTTACTCCGTTTTCACGGATTCGAGGGTGTGTGAACTACTGAAGGAAAGTCAGGCTACCTACGGAGTTGGATTGGTGAGTGCAATTCGCGCAACAGATGTGTGTGAAGGCATACTCTGAATTCGCTTCACTCGGTGCGCACATGTTCAAGACGCGCGCAGCGTCACTAGGCAGACAGCTTCACCGAAGGTGTCTGCCTCTTCCCACTCCGGATGATGCCTCCCGCTCGCCGCGACATCAGGTACTTCACTGGGTGGAGCAGTCTGTCGGGCATCACGCAGGTTGGGTCGCAACTGAGCGCTTGTCAGGGCAGGGCCGCTGCGACTCTGGCCGACGTCTGGGAGTCTGAAGCGCTGGACTCCGCAAAGATCCAGAGAGTCAGCTGACTGTTTGATCAACTTCGGGTGGCCCTCTATTTGGCCCCCCAAGCACGACAGAGGCCCAATCGCGATCAAGCGATTGGACCTCTGACCAGCGTCGGGGTGGCGGGATTTGAACCCACGACCTCTTCGTCCCGAACGAAGCGCGCTGCCAAGCTGCGCTACACCCCGATGTCGCTGCGGTGGCCACTCTCGTGGTGTGCCGTGGCGACGTCGTTTACTTTAGCCCACCGGTGGCCGGAGACGAAATCCGGTTTTCCGGGGCGCGGTGGCGGCGTGGGCCGGGCCTGATGTGGTCCAGGGCGACGAGGAGGACGGCCAGGGCGTAGCAGGCGAGGCCGAGGATCGTGGCGTTGCCCAGGACCTCGACGAAGCCGTGCTCGGACACGTCGAGGAAGGGGTAGCGGTAGCGGGCCGTCGTGCCGGCGGGGAGGAGCAGGCCCCGGGTCACCGTGTACGCCAGGTACGCGACCGGGAGGATCATCCAGGCGGCCGCGCTGTGCAGGCGCAGCGCCCCCGGGCGGGTCAGCAGGAGCCAGTCCAGCGCGACCGCCACCGGGATCACCGTGTGGAGCAGCTGGTTCGTGACCGCGTGCCAGCCGGTGAGCGCCGTGGCGTCGCCCGTCATGGAGAAGACGGTCGCGTCGTCGGCGAGGATCAGGTGGTAGAGCAGGCCGGTCCCGACCGCGTACAGCAGGGTGCAGGCGGTGACGGACGGCCGCAGCGGGTGGCGGGCCTTCCACGCCCGCCAGGCCGAGACGGTGAAGACCGCGGCCACCAGGACGCTGCTCAGGACCGTGGCGTAGCTCAGGACGCGCAGCGGGTCGCCCAGGAGCAGGTCGAGCGCCACGCCCGCGGCGGTGGCCAGGGCGACGAGGAGGCGGAAGGCGGCGACCAGGGGGCGGCGTACGCGCGGGACCACCGCGTACGCGGGCACGACGGGGACGGCGGAGGCGGCGGCGCTGGCGGCTATGCCGGGGATCCTGGGGATGTCCGGGATGTCCGCAGGTATGGGGGTGGTCATCCCCTCACGCTAGGAGGGGTGCATAAAAGGGGCGAGGTGGATTGAACCGGACGGGTGGGTCCGGCCTCGTCCGCCTCCCACCGCTACGCGGACCCCCGGCCAGGTCCGGCCCCGCTACACGGACCCCGGAGCGGCCCCCCGGCCAGGTCCGGCCCCGCTACGCGGACCCCGGAGCGGCCCAGTCCCGCTGCACAGCCCCCCGGCCAGGCCCAACCCCGCTGCACAGCCCCCGACCGGCCCCGACAAGCCCCCGACCGGCTACGCCGAATCCCGCCCCGTCAGCGTCAGCAGCGTCGCCTCCGGTGGGCACGCGAACCGTACCGGGGTGTACCTGCTCGTCCCGCAGCCCGCCGACACGTGCAGGTAGGACGTCAGGCCCGACTCCTCCTCCGTGTACGTGGACAGGCCCTTCACCCGGTCGGTGTCCAGGTCGCAGTTGGTGACCAGGGCGCCGTAGAAGGGGATGCACAGCTGCCCGCCGTGCGTGTGGCCCGCCAGGACCAGCGGGTAGCCGTCCGCGGTGAAGGCGTCCAGTGCCCGCAGGTACGGCGCGTGCACGATGCCGAGGGAGAGGTCGGCCGCCTCGGACGGGCCGCCCGCCACGCGCGCGTACCGGTCGCGCTTGACGTGCGGGTCGTCGAGCCCGGTCAGCTCGATCTCGAAGCCGTCGATCTTCAGCGAGCCCCGGACGTTCGTCAGGTTCAGCCAGCCCGCCGCGTCGAAGCCGTCGCGCAGCTCCTCCCACGGGTTGTGGACGACGTTGACGGCGGGCGCGTTGCCGTTCAGCCCGTGCCGGCCCTGTGTCTTCTCCAGCAGATAGCGGGCGGGGTTGCGCAGCGTGGGCCCGTAGTAGTCGTTCGAGCCGAAGACGTACGCGCCGGGGAACTCCATCAGCGGGCCGAGGGCGTCCATGACCTCCGGTACGCCCTCGGGGTCCGAGAGGTTGTCCCCGGTGTTGATGACGAAGTCGGGGCGCAGCCCGGCCAGCGAGCGCAGCCAGCGCTGCTTCTTGCGCTGCCCGCTCACCATGTGGATGTCGGAGACCTGGAGCACGCGCAGCGGTCGCATCCCGGGGGGCAGCACCGGGACCGTCACCCGCCGCAGTCTGAACGAGCGGGCTTCGAACCCCGCCGAGTAGAGCAGACCGGCGGCACCAGCCGCCGCGATTCCCAGTGGTACTCCGTATCGCGCGCGCATACGCCCATCGTGTCAGACCCTGGACACCCGGAAACCCACGGACGGCCCGTGCGCGGCCCGTGCGCGGTCCACGGACAACCCGCGGACACCCCACGGACGGCCCGCGGACGATCCTGCTGGAGCCGCCCGCCGAAATCCATGGGCGTCCGCCGCACCACACCTGCGACAATCGACCCCATGACCACGCTCAAGTCGAAGCTGCAGGCAGACCTCAACGCCGCGATCAAGGGGCGCGACGAGCTCCGTTCCTCGACGCTCCGGCTGACCCTCGCCGCCGTCCAGAAGGAGGAGGTCGCGGGTACGCAGAAGCGCGAACTCTCCGACGACGAGGTGCAGAAGGTGATCGCCAAGGAGGCGAAGAAGCGCCGCGAGGCGGCCGAGGCCTTCGCGCAGGGCGGCCGTACCGAGTCGGCCGAGCGCGAGAAGGCGGAGGGCGAGGTCCTCGCCGAGTACCTGCCCAAGCAGCTCTCCGACGACGAGCTGCGGCAGATCGTCGCGCAGGCGGTCGAGGAGGCGAAGGCGGCCGGCGCCGAGGGCCCGCGCGCCATGGGCCAGGTCATGAAGATCGTGAACCCGAAGGTGGCCGGTCTGGCGGAGGGCGGTCGCGTCGCCGCGGAGGTCAAGAAGCGCCTCGCGGGCTGAGCCCCGAGCACCCCGGCCGGCCACCGCCGTACGCCGATGGGGGCGCCCCTTGCAACAA
>NZ_JBHWZP010000108.1:0-27485 GCF_042728395.1 Streptomyces sp. NPDC060205 | reverse complement strand
GTTTATAAGTCCCCCCGTGTGGTGGAGGCATTCCCCCAGAATTGGTGTTACACCCCGGGGGCCCCCCGGGTTTGGGGGGGGGTGGGGGGGGGCCCCGCGCGGGAGCGCGGCGACTCCGTGGCCGCGACGGCCCGCGACCTGTCCAAGCTCGACGACCTGGTCGCGACCTACGGTGAGCGGTTCCTGCCCCTGCAACTCGACGTCACGGACCGCGAGGCGGACTTCGCCGCCGTGCGGCAGGCGCACGAGCGGTTCGGCAGGCTCGACGTGGTGGTCAACAACGCCGGCTACGGCCACTTCGGCATGGTGGAGGAGATCTCCGAGCCGGAGGCCCGCGCACAGTTGGAGACCAACCTGTTCGGGGCCCTGTGGGTCACCCAGGCGGCCCTGCCGTTCCTGCGTGAGCAGGGCAGCGGTCACATCCTGCAGGTCTCCTCCATCGGTGGGATCAGCGCGTTCCCGCTGGTCGGCATCTACCACGCGTCGAAGTGGGCGCTTGAGGGGCTCAGCCAGGCCCTCTCGCAGGAGGTCGCGCCGTTCGGGATCAAGGTCACCCTGATCGAGCCCGGCGGCTTCGCCACCGACTGGGCCGGCTCCTCGTCGAGCACGTCCGAACCGCTGCCGGCGTACGCGGAGTTCCACCAGCAGGTGCAGGAGCAGCGGCGTAAGCGCGTCGGCACCCCCGGCGACCCGAATGCGTCCGCTGCCGCCGTGATGGAGATCGTGGACGCCGATGAGCCGCCGCTGCGCTGCTTCTTCGGCAAGGCGCCGCTGAACATCGCCAAGGCCGACTACGAGGGACGCCTGGCGACGTGGGAGAAGTGGCAGCCGGTGGCGGAGCTGGCCCAGGGCTGAGGCTGTGGGGTCGTGGGGCCGTTCTGAGCCAAGGATCGGTGACGATTCACCGTCTGCCGCGGCCGTTGTCGCTGCTGCTGCTGCCGCCGCCGCCGCCGCTGTCGCTGCCGCGCCGAGGCAGCAGATACGTGGCGCCGCACGATTCGGCGAGGGCGGGGCCGAAGAGGGCGGCCGGGGTGTACGAGCCGGGGCGGCCCTCGTCGGCCAGCAGTCGCCGGGCGATCTCCGCGGACACCGCTCCGGTGAACTCCTGCGCGTCGCCCAGGCGCAGCCAGCCCTCCCGGTTCTCGCCGTCCGCCCAGGTCGCGACGGCGTGTCCCCAGGAGTGAGCGCGCGGACGCTCCTTCGCCCTGACGCGTACCCGGGCGAGGCGGCGTGTGGCGAACGAGCGCAGACGCTCCCGTCGCACGAGGGCGCTCAGAGCGGGCGTCATGGCCCGGATCAGGGGTGAGGACGGCGCTTCGCTGGTCGCCGAGAGCACATGGCGGGCCCCGCTCGCCCGGTGGGCCGCGAGCAGTTCGCCCGACGGCATGCTCGCGGTGGTGACCTGCGAGCCGTCCGGCAGGGTCAGGCGGACCGGGTCGCCGAAGAGCCGGTCGGGCACCAGGCGGCCGTCGGTGATCCGACGGCCGTCGAGGCTGCCCAACAGCGTGCCGATCAGGGCTTCACCGGCGGTGCCTTCCTCCATCGCGATCGAGGGCACCATGTCGACACGGATCCGGAGCGGCGCGGGACGGTCCTCGCACAGCTTCACCACGACGCTCTCGGTGGCGGTCACGCCGAACCCGGCACCGGTGACCACGGTATGACCCGCCCGGGTGGCCGCGTCGTGCGTCTCGTACGCGGCCAGCAGCGCCGGGACATCGTTCGCCAGGTCGATGTAGTGACTGCCGACGGCGCGGCACGCGTCGACGACAGCGGGGGCCGTCGCGGTGAACGGACCGACCGTGTTGACGACCACGGCGGGGCGTTGCCGCCGGATCTCCGCCGCGGCGGCCGCGAGGGAAGGGGCCGGCACTGTTTCGCCGCCGACCCGCTGCGCCGTGGCGCGCAGGCGGTTCGCGTCCCGGCCCACGAGGACGGTCGTCAGTCCGCGCCGGGCGAGCTGTGCCGCGATGGTGCGGCCGCTGCGCCCGGTGCCGCCGAGCACCCAGATCTGTGCGGTCATCGAAGAACTCCTGTGGTGGGGGCGGGGATCAGCCGGCCGTGATGATGAGCTTGCCGCCCTTGGGCGTACCGTCGCGCTCCAGCTCGGTGAGCGCCTCGATGGCCTCGGTGAGCGGCACCGTGCGGGCGATCGGCACCCGCAGTGTGCCGCGCCCGGCGGAGCGCGCGACCTCTTCGAGGTCCGCCGTGACGGGCCTGGTGATGAGGACGGTGTACGGGCCCGGCAGGGCGCTCCTCGCGATGTTCACGGGGGTGGGGTGGATGCCGACGATGCGTCCGCCCGGCTTCAGCATCCCCCTCGCCGCGTCGGTCGGAAGCGTGCCGGCGGTGTCGACGACGAGGTCGAATCGGCCACTGAGCGCCGTCGGGTCGAAGTCGAACGCGACGATCGGGTCGAGGCCGAGTTCGCGCGCGTCCGCTGCGGCGGTGGCGCGGCAGCTGCCTCCCACCGAGGCGCCGTGCGCCAGCGCGGTCTGTGCGGCGGCCCGGCCGACTCCGCCGAGGCAGCCGTTGACGAAGACCGAGTGTCCTGGCCGCAGTTTTCCCTTCCTGAGCACGGCTTGGAGCGCGGTGAGGCCGACGGTCGGGATGGCGGCGGCCTCCTCGAAGGAGACTTCCGCGGGCTTCTTCACCACCCCGTTCTCCGCGGCAAGGACCATGTCGGCGAAAGCTCCCGACGCCTTGATCGACGCCCCGCCGAGCACTTCGTCGCCGACGGCGAGCCGGGTGACGCCCTCGCCGACCGCCTCGACGACGCCCGCGAAGTCGTAGCCCAGTCCCCGCGGGAACTTCCGCCCCGTCACCATCTTCATGGCGCCGCTGCGGATGCCCCAGTCCATCGGATTGGCCGCGGCGGCCCGCACGCGGACCAGAACCTCGCCGGAACCGGGACGGGCCGGCTCGAAATCCTCCAGACGCATGACCTCGGGTCCGCCGTACCGGTGGTACTGGATGCGTTTCATGGGGCCTCCACGAGTGATGTCACCGAATGACATGACTCTAGCACGGTGATGTCATCGTGTGACATCACCGTGGGTGGAGCGGGGTGTCACGAGGTGACATCACCTACACTCTCGGCATGGGACGGTGGAAGCCTGGGGCCGGTGACCGGCTGCGCGAGGCCGCGCTGTCGCTCTATCTGGAGCGCGGTTTCGAGCAGACGATGGTGGCGGACATCGCCGAGCGGGCCGGCGTCACCGCGCGCACGTTCTTCCGGCACTTCGCCGACAAACGCGAGGTCCTCTTCGACGATTCCTCCGCACTGGAGGAGAAGTCGCTGGCGGTTCTCACGGAGGTGCCGGACACGGCGTCGGCGCTGGACGCCGTCGCGGCCGTACTCGACACGGTGGCCCGGATGGTGGGGAGCGACCGTGAGCTCGCGCGGAAGCGGCAAGCCGTGATCATGGCCAACGCCGACCTCCGGGAACGTGAGCTCATCAAGCTCACGTCCCTGTCGGCCGCCCTCGCCGCCAGGCTGCGGGACCGAGGCATCGGCGAGGTCGAGGCGAGCCTGGCCGCCGAGACCAGCATCGCCGTGTTCCGCGTCGGCTTCTCGCGATGGGTCACCGCCACCGGGGATCAGGACTTGCGGGACGTCATGCGCGAGACGCTGGAGCGACTGCGGGCCCTGGCAGCCGGCGGCTGAACCCCTTCCTCAGTGACCGCTCTTCCCGACACTGACGGCGGCGGCGACAGCTTCGGTGACAGCGTCAGGGTGGTCCTGGATGTACGCCCTGACGACCGACTCGAAGGTGTCGTCGGGGCGCAGGCCGAGTGCCGTCGCGCGCGCGTTGTCGAACGAGGCGGGCCACGAACCGACGATCGCCTCGATCGCGGGGTCGGGTGCGACGGTCACCAGGTCGGCGACGGCGTCCCCGGCCACCCGGCGCAGCGCGTCGAGCATGTCGGCGACCGTGACCGTGAGCGCCGGCAGATTGACCGGAAGCCTGCCCTCCAGGGATCCGGGGCCGCTGTCGCGTCCGGCCTCGGTGATACGGAGGATGCCCTCGACGGTGCGCCGCGGTGAGGCCAGCGCGACGCGCAGGGCGGGGTCGACCGGGCAGGTGGCCGGGAGTCCCGAGAGGGGCTCGCGGATGATGCCGGACAGGAAGCCGGAGGCCGCCGCGTTCGGTGCGCCCGGCCGTACCGCGACGGTCATGAGGCGGGCCACACGTCCGTCGACGAACCCCCGGCGCGTGTACTCGGCGATCAACTGCTCGCAGACACGCTTCTGCGTTCCGTAACTCGACTGTGGCGTCGGCAGCGTCCGTTCGTCGACCACGGGCGGCAGGGGCGCCGCCGGGTCGGAGCCGTACACGGCGACGCTGCTGGAGAACACCACCCGGGGTGTCGGTCCACCGGCGGCCGACTGGGCGCGGGCGGCGTCGAGCAGCGCGCGCGTCGTGTCCAGGTTGGCGGTCATGCCCAGGTCGAAGTCGCTCTCGCACTCGGCCGACACGGCCGACGCCAGATGGACGACCACGTCCACGGGCCGCCTGAAGACGGCGTCGAGGCGCTCGCTCAGGTCGCCCTGGACGACATCGACCAGCGGGTCGTCCGCCACCGGCGTCGCGGCCGGCACGTACCGGTCGGCGAGAACCAGCCCTTCGACGGGAGCGCCGCACAGCGTCCGCCGTGCGAGCAGGACGTCGGTGACCTGCCGTCCCAGGAAACCGAAGCCACCGGTGATGACGATCCTCATACGGTCCTCCTCGTCCGTCCCGCTCGACCGAACCCGGGGTTGGCATCGAAGTAAGCTAAGGCTAGCCTTACCGCGTGTCGAAGAATCCGAAGTTGATGCCCCGGCAGCCCCAGCTGTTCCGTTGTCACGTCGTGCGCAGTGAGCGGTACACGTCCTCGATGCAACGGGTCACGGTGTCCGGGCCCGACCTCTCCTCGTTCCCGTGGCAAGGCTACGACCAGTGGTTCCGGTTGTTCCTGCGGAAACCGCACCAGGAGGAGTTCCCGCTGCCGGAGGTCTCAGGACCGGTCTGGTGGAAGCCGTTCCTTGCCACACCCGAGGACGAGCGGGCGCACTGCGCGAACTACACCGTGGCCGAATTCCGTCCCGACGCGGCGGAGCTCGACATCGACTTCGTCGTGCACTGCGGTCCGGGCGGTGAACCGGAGGGTGCCGCGGCGATCTGGGCCTGCGGGGTGGTCCCCGGTGAGGAACTCGCGCTCCTCGACCAGGGGTTGCTGTTCGACTGCCCCGACGACGCCTCCGAGGTACTGCTCGTCGCCGACGAGAGCGGTCTGCCCGCGACGGCCGGCATCCTGCGCTCCCTCCCGCGCGAGGCGGTCGGCCGTGTCATCCAGGAGATCCCGACCGCGGATGACCGCCGTGACCTGGACGCCCCGGCCGGAATGACCGTCACCTGGGTGGTGCGCGACGACCCGTCCGCGATCCCCGGCGCCGCCGCGCTCGACGAGTTGCGCCGGCACGTGCCGGCCGACCCGACGGGCTATGCCTTCGTCGTGGGGGAGTCGACCCTCGCCACCGAGGGCCGACGGCACCTGCACCGCTCGGGACTGCCGAAGTCGCGTATCACCTTCTCCGGCTTCTGGAAATGTGAGACACACGAGAAGGCCGCTGCCGCCGCCTGACCGGCGGAGCGTGCGCAGGGGCCGTGCGTGCTGCCACGGCCCCTGCGGGCGTCACCCCTCCGACGACGGGTGCAGGTGGAGGACGACCGCCGCCGTTCCGAGTGCCGGAACGGTGACCGGGACGGTTCCCTCCGGCTCCACGTCGATCGGGTGCGGGTCCAGGCCCAGGTAGTTGGTGCGGAACGCCTGCCCGACCGCGAGCGGGATACCGACGCGGCAGACGACCGGGGTGTCCGCCAGCGACTGCAGGCGGACCATGAGCCGTCCCTCACCAGGAACGGTCAGCCCGACGAGACGTACGCGGTCGTCGTCCAGGGTCAGCAACCGTGTCTGCGCCGGAAGATGCGCCTCGGCTCCCGCCCGGGCCCTGGCGCGGACCGCTACCAGCGGGTGGCTGGTGACGGCCGCCGTACGCACGGCCAGTCGCTCACCGAGCCCTTCGGCATCCGCCGCATCCGCAGCGTTGTCCGCGTCCGCAGCGTGCTCGTCGGCCCCGGCGAAGGCGACGCTGTAGCGGAACGAGTGGTGGAACGCCTGCTGGGAGGGGAAGTTGGTGTCCCAGATGTTGTTGTGCACCCAGGAGAAGACGGTGCCCGGCTCCTCCTGCGGCAGCGACTGCGGGTAGGGCGCGTACGGGATCGCGATCCCGCCGAGCTGCACGAGCGGGGCGTCGGCCGTCGACAGGGCGACGTGACGGGTGGCGTCGCTCAGACTGATCCAGCGGCGGATCGCGCGCATATGGCCGGCGGACCCCGGCACGGTCTCCCGGTCGGTGCCGAGGACCCCGCCGGTGGCCTCCGTACGCACGGTGGGGGCGTCCAGGGCGAACGGGAAGGCGAAGAAGGCGCTCTCCTTGGTGTGCGTCGCCGTCTTGTCGATGCGGTTCTCCACGTCGATACGGGCCGCACCGTGCGGAAGGTGGACCCGCACCCGGAGCCGGCGGGTCCCGGCCGGGGCGCACTCGTAGACGAGGGTCTGGCCGGTGGCGTCCGTGGTCCGGTCGACGAGCGCCGCGGGCGGCGCCGTACTGCGCGAGGCGAGCAGGTGCATCGAGTCGTCGGCGACGGTCTTGCTGGACTGGTGGTTGAACGCGCCGGCCGTGGCGTACTCGTCGTACACATAGCCGTTGAGGCCGAACACGGCGTCCTGCCGGACCAGTTCGCGTCCGGTGTGCTTGTCGACGACGGAACCGATGCACGCCTCGCGCAGGTCGACGGTGACCCGCAGATGGTCGTTCTCCAGGACGGTCGGGTCCGCGGACGGCGCCGTCCAGGACGCGTCAGCCCGTTCGTCGCCGCCCAGGCCGGGGACGATGTCCAGCCGCAGCGACCCGCACGCCGGTACGTCGGAGACCGGCACGTGCAGGAACCGCCCGGCCGCCCGGTGCCGGTCGTTGCTCTGCGCCTCCTCCACGAACGGCAGCGACGTGCCGGTGCGGGCGTCCAGGACCTCGACCGCGTCGTGCAGCGCGACGGTGCTCTCCGGCAGGAAGAGCCGTGCCGTCTCCGTACGCGGCCAGCTGCAGGTGTTGACGACATGGAAGGAGGCCAACGCGTCGGCGGGCGCGGCGAACGCCTCTCCGAGCAGCGCGGACGCGGCGTCCAGGAGTGTCTCCGCGTCGTCGTGGGCGCGCATGGCCTGTGCGTACTTCCAGTGCCACTGCTGCTCCCCGGAGCCGTGGCCGTGGTCTCCGTGGGTCCATGGATCGCCGGCGCCCCAGGTGTGCTCGTTGAACAGCGAGGCCGCCCGGTAGACGGCCGGCGCCTTCGCCGTGACCGCCGTGCTGCCGGGTACACCCATCAGGTGCGCGTAACCGGCCACGGTCTGGGCCTCGGCGAGGGCCGCTTGGCCGCGGCGGGTGGCGGCGAGCGGGACGGCTCCGGCGCCGACCCCGTCCACCCACCAGTCGCTCCAGTCGCCCCGGTAGGTCTCCAGGCGGTCCCCGACGCGCTGCTCGGCGTCCGCGAAGAAGTCCTCGTTGCGGGAGGCCCGCAGCTGCGGGTAGGCCCACTGCTCGTTCCAGCGGCGTACCGTGTCGGCGATGATCCGGCGCGGCGGCCCGTTGTCGGCGAACTTGCCCAGTACGCGCAGGTGCAGGACGTCCCACGGATACGGCTCGACGCCCGCGGTGGCGGCGGAGGTCCCGTCGAGGATGGGGAAGCCGGGGATCCCGCGGCCCTCGTGCGGATACGGGAACCGGGTCAGGGCGGACAGGTAGGCGGGCAGCAGGTCGTCGACACTGTCGTAGGACTCGTCGAAACCGAGGATCGAGCCCTCCATGTACGCCAGGCCGTGCGGTGTGTCAGTACGCCACACCAGGACGCTGTTGCCGCTGGGTGCCTGCCAGCGGAACAGTCGTGGCAGGTGTGCCCCGCCGACGAGGTGAGGGACGGCCCGCCCTGCCCAGTTGTGTGCCACGGACAGGTAGCGGATGCCGTTGTCCGTCAGGACGTCGGGCAGGCCGACCACCTGTCCGGGGACATCGGTCTGCATGGCCGTGGTGATGTCGATGCCGTGGCGGTCGCGCAACTCCGTGACCGGGCGCAGCAGTTCGTGCAGTTCGTCGGTGGAACAGGTCTCCGTGTGGAGGTTGAACGGCATCGCCGTCAGTTCGACGCGTCCCTCGCGCACCCGGTCAAGGAAGTCCGCCACCTGGCGTGCGGGCCTGTTGGCGCTCCAGTCCTGGAAGGAGTGGAACCCTTCGACGGCCCAGCGGAACCGGGCGGGCTCCGGCCAGTCGTCGGTGTCCCGGCACAGTTCGAGCAGGGAGTCGAGGTAGGCGCGGGACTCGGCCATGACCCGGCCCTGCGGATCGGTGTAGCCGATGTCGAGGTGGGAGTGCTGCACCAGGTGCAGCGTCCAGTGGCGCTGCGGGCGGGCCTCGAAGTCGAGCCAGGTGCCTTCCGCCAGGTCGGGGAGTTCGATCCGCAGGGCAGTGGGTACGTCCACCTCCGGCACCAGGACGCGCAGGTCCGTCCCGGGGCCGGAGAGGAGTTCGCCGCGGACGGGCGTACCACCGCCGGTGGTGACCCGGACCCTCGTGACGCGCGGTACCCCGGTCCCGGCCGCCGCGCCCTGACGGTGGAGCCGCACCCGGATGGACTGCAGCAGTCCGCCGGAGCCGTCGTGGCGCAACAGGGGTTCGCCCGACAGGCGCACCTCCAGGTCACCCAGGCCGACGGTGGCGGTGACCACGCGGTCGCGCAGGATGTCGCGCGCGAGGTCGGAGTCCCACCAGGACGGCCGGGTCAGCGGTGGCTTGGGCATGGTGCGTGATCATCCTTCGTGTCGGGAGGGCGGGGGCGCGGTCAGGGTCGTAAGCGGGTGTACGCGTTCTACTTCGGCCCGCCCCCGTGGCCGCGCCGGTCGCCCTGGGCCAGGGTGGCGAAGATCTGCACCATGGCCGACTGGTTGAGGGTCGCGGCCGGGGCCTGCGGGTCGTAGTCGCCGCCGTTCGACGGCTGGAAGCGGAACAGCCCGGTGGCGGTGTCCCGGTTGGTCCGGTACGTGCTGTCCGCGTAGCCGCTCATGGCCTGCCGGTAGGCGAAGTTGGGGCGGACGGCGTCCAGGTCGAGGAGGTCCTTGAAGTAGAAGGCGTTGAACACGGCCGGCTGGTCGTGCAGTCGGGTGCCCTGCGTCCAGTACGCGAGAGAGGCGTCGGCGTCGGTGACGGCCTTGGTCAGCCAGCTGCTCCGGCCGGTCCCGCGGTAGAGCGCGGTGGCCGTGCCGATCATGGCGCCCGAGTTGTACGTCCACAGCGTCTCGTTGGTGCTGCCGTCGTCGTTGCGGTCGTTGACGTACAGGCCCGGTGCCTTGCGCATGCACGAGGCCACCCAGCCGTACCACTGCTCGGCCTTCCGGAGATAGGCGGCCTTGTGGGTGTGCTCGTAGAGGCGGGCGGCGAGCTGGGCCGAGAGCGAGGTGACGTTCGTGGCCCGGACGTTGTTGTTCGGGGAGTCGACCCAGTCCATGCCGCCCGGGCATGTCTTGCCTGTGTCGCCGTCCCAGGCGCGGGTGACGACGGGTATGACGTTCTCGGCCCGCTCCAGGAACCCCCTGTCTCCGGTGGACTCGTACTGGTCGAGCAGGCTCAGGGCGACCACGGCGTTGTCGTCGTAGTAGACGTCGCCGCCCGAACCGAGCGGCGCGGGCAGATACGACTGGTAGCCGGGCCGGTCGCCGCCGGCGAAGTACAGCTCGACGGTGTCGAAGCGCTCCGCCGCGTCCGCGCGGAAGTCCCCTCCGACGCGCGGGAGTTCCTGCATGTCGACGGCCGCCGCCGCGGCCTCGCGGAACGGCCACAGGTAGGAGTGCGCCGGATCGGCCGCCTGCCGCGGAGTGTGCTCCAGGTACAGGCCGTGGTCGTCCGTGCCCTCGTACAGATGGGTCTGCAGGGACCGGTACGCGTCGGTGGCGCGGTCGGCCCACAGGGACTGCGCGACGGGGTGGGGGCGGACGGGACGGGCGGATCCGGCGTGTGCGGGGACGGCGGTCCAGAGCAGGCCCGCGCAGACGGCGGTCACGGTGGCACGGCGGAGCAGTGTTCGCGGCATGGTTCACCCTTCACGAAGAGGAGGAGGGAGAGGAGATGGGCGAAGAGAGGCGTACGGAGGAGACGTACGGCAGAGACGTACGGAGAAGACGTACGGGCTCAGCGGTGGATCCTGAGGCTGCTGATGAAGAAGCGCTGGGCGGAGAAGAACAGCACCAGCGTCGGCAGGGAGACCAGGAGGGCGCCGGCCAGCACGACCGGGGGGCCGACGTTCGAGTAGTTGCCCTGGAGGTCGGCGAGCGCGGCCATGACCGGCCGGATGTTGCGGCTCGTGGTCAGCGTGATGCCGAACATGAGGTCGTTCCACACGGCCACGAACTGGAACACGAACACGGCGATCATCGCGGACCTGGTGAGCGGCACATGGATCTGCCAGAACAGCCGCCACCAGGACGCGCCGTCCAGGCGCGCGGCCTCCACGACCTCCTTCGGCAGGGTGAGGGCGTAGTTGCGCATGACGAAGAAGGCGAAGGGGATCGCGATCGCCGTGTAGATCAGGACGAGCCCGAACTGGGTGTCGTAGAGGGACGACTCCGCGTACGACAGGAACAGCGGGCGGATGAAGACCTGCAGGGGCAGGAGCGTGCCGGAGTAGATCACCCAGAACCACAGGGCCCGGTGCTTCACCGGCATGATGATCGTGGCGAAGGCGGCGCCCGCGGCCAGGACGGCGGCGGCCAGCGCGCTGACGACGGAGTACAGCAGGCTGTTGCCGAACGCCGGCCCGAGGTTGGCCCTGTCCCAGGCCTGGGACATGTTGTCGAAGAGCCCGAACTCCGTGGGGAGCCAGTGCGGGCTGCCCGAGTAACTTTCCGCCGGCACCAGGGCGTTGACCACCAGGAGCCAGGTCGGGACCAGCCAGAGCAGGGCGAGCACCGCGACGGTGCCGGTGCGCAGGACGCGGCCGAGGGACATGGTCATTCGCCTTTCACATCGAGCTGACGGCGCAGGTAGAGCCAGGAGGCCGCCAGGACGATGACGGTCAGGACGACGGCGATCGCCGCTCCCGCGCCGGGCCGCAGCTCCAGGAAGGTCTCGTTGTACATGGACACCGCGAGGGTCTCCGTGGCCCGTCCCGGGCCGCCCTGGGTGAGCACCCAGATCAGGTCGAACGACTTGAGGCCGTTCACCAGGCTCATACCGATCACGATGATTGACACGGGCCGCAGCTGCGGCAGGACGATGTGGCGGAACTGCTGCCAGCTGCCCGCGCCGTCCAGCGAGCCGGCCTCCAGGGTCTCCGGGGGGATGGACTGGAGTCCGACCAGGAAGAGGATGACGGCCACGCCGGTCGCCTGCCAGGCGTTGGCGAGGATCATCACCAGGGTGTTGCCCGGCCAGGTCAGCAGCCACCCCTGCGCGAACGAGTCGAGGCCCACCGAGGTCAGTACCTGGTTGACGGCGCCGTCGGTGGTCAGCATGAAGTTCCAGACCACCGCCACCGCGGAGCCCGACAGCGCGTAGGGAAGGACGACACACAGCCGGGCCAGGCGCGAGAAGCGGGTGGCGTCGGTCATGCAGGCGATGGCCAGGCCGAGCACGAAGGGGAGCACGACCGTGCCCACGACCCACAGGAGCGTGTTCTGGATCGAGCGGGTCAGGGCCGGGTCGGAGGCGAACCGGGTGTAGTTGTCGAACCAGCTGAAGGGCGAGGTCCGGGTGTCGGCGAAGAAGCTGCGGTGGATGGTCCATACGAACGGGGCGAGCAGGAACACCGCGACCAGGAGCACGGACGGCGCCATGAACCCCCCGGCCGTCAGACGCTCACGCCTGCCGATCCAGGTGTGCCGCTCCGCGGTTCGCGGCCGTCCGCCGACGGGCGGTGTCCGTCTGCTCCCGCCGGTGGCGGGTCGGTCGGTCGTAGAAGTGCTCATGCCTCGTCGCGCCTCCAGGCTGCCCATTCGTCTTGTGCACGTTCCTGCATCCGGCGCAGCGTGGTCTCCGGCGAGGTCTGCCCGGCCATGAACCCGCCCAGGTCGTTGGTGTTGCCCTGGATGAGGCTCGGCGGGCTGGCCTCCCAGTAGCGGATCAGCGGGATCCGGCGCTCCTTGGCGACATCGCGCTGCAGCTCGGCCACCACGGGGTTGTCCGACCGGACCGTCGGGTTGGCGGAGCTGTCCTGAAGGAAGTCGCTCCACACCCGCTGGACGGGCGGGGCGAGCCACGAGCCGACGTTCGCCAGGGCGGCGTCGTGCGAGGAGGCGCGGGCGGGAACGGTGAAGACGCCCGACTCCGCGATCACACTCTTCGGCGTCGCGGACCGCACGGTGGGCAGGATGAACGCTCCGTAGTCCGTGCCCGGCTTCATGCCCGCCGCGGTCATGCCCTGCGCCTGCCAGGTGCCGTGCAGGAACATGCCGACCGTCCCGGCCTTCAGCGCACCCGGGCCCCGCGCCTGGTCGAAGTCGGGTGACGTCATCCAGCCCTTGCGCATGAAGTCGTGCCAGATGTCCATCGCCTCGCGGGCGGGGGCATCGGTGTACGAGGCCTCGCCCGCGACCAGTTTCCGGTAGAAGCGCGGGTCGACCTTGGTGACCAGCTCCTGGAACCACTCGATCGCGGGCCAGCCGCCGACCTGACTGGCCAGGAAGGGCGTGATCTTGTTGCGCTTGAGGACCTCGGCGCAGCGCAGCAGCTCGTCCCAGCTCCGCGGCTCCGACAGCCCGAGCTTCTTGAACACCGGCTTGCTGTAGAACAGCACGTAGTACGACTCGTACAGCGGGATGCCGTACACCTTCCCCCGGTACGACACCGCGTCCCGCGAGGCCCCGCGCACCCATCCCTTCGCCTGGTACTTCCCCCAGACGCCGGACAGGTCGGTCAGGCCGCCGGCGCGGGCGAGGCGCTTGAGCTGGTAGCCCGAGGCCCACTTGACCAGATCGGTGGCCTTCGACGTCTGCAGCGTCATCTGCACGACCTGCTGGTACGAGGTCACCGAGGGGTTCGACAGCGGCCGCAGCGCATAGCCGGTGATCTTCTCCAGTTCGCGTCCGGCCGCACGGTAGCCGTCGTCCCAGGTCGCGTTGTCGTTGGAGATGCTCGTGGTCCCCGGCTGCGCCGACGTGCTGTCTCCGCGGGCGCAGCCTCCCACGGCGAGCGTGGCCGCGCCCGCGGCCGTCCCGGCAAGAAGGCGGCGCCGGCCGAGCGGCGCGGCCGCACTTCGGGTCCTGCCCGATGCTGACATTGATCACCTTCACGGAAGCGAGCCATGTGCATGGCCGGATGTGAACCACAGGGCACAGAAGTGTCCCGGAACGCCCGGGGTTGCCGAGTGGGGTGTTGCGTGGAAGTTAACGACAACATCCCCGCAGTGGCAAGAGTCTGGTAGGTACAAGAAGCGGGTGCGGACTCTTGCCCGGTGAAAAGGCCAGCTTGCGAAGCTGGATGCCGAATCAATTGACCCCCGGCCGAGGATGGACTCTCTCGGACAGGCATTGTTATCGTTAACGCACCGACAGAGCCCAGTGAGGAGCAGATGTGCAGTCCGCGTCTCGTTCGTACGACCCCCACCCCAGTTACGAACCGGTCGACGGGCAGGTGACCGAGGGGTGGCCGGCCGCGGTCGCCGCGCTGCCGCCCGGTCCCCTCGTCCTGGCGGTGGACGGTCCTGCCGCGCTGGACTGGGACGCCCTGGCCGACGGCCTCACAGCCGCCGTGCGCCGAGCCGGCCGGGAGGCACAGCGATCGGACGTACGCGATCACTACGCGCCCTCCGCCGCCGAACGGATCGCCGCCCGGCCCCTGCCCGCAGACGACCCGTTCTTCACCCCGCTGTCGCAGGCGGAGGCCGCCGACCTCTTCGACTCCGCGCCCCGGCCGGAAAGGCCCACGGGAGACCGCGTGCTGCTGGTCTTCGGGCCGGGCGCCGCGCTCTGCGAACCGGACCTGCTCTGGTACGCCGACCTGCCCAAGCGGTACGCCGAAGCCGCCGTGGCGGGGGGCCGGCTGCCGGTCGGCGCCAACCTGGGACGCCCCGGCGAACCGGGCGACCTGGTGCGGCTCTTCTACACCGACTGGCCCGTGCTGGACCGCCACCGCGACGCGATCGCCGGGCGGGTCGACCGGTGGATCGACACGCAGGACCCGGCGGCCCCCGCCTCCCTGGACGGCACCGCGCTGCGCGGCACACTGCGCCACCTGGCCCACGGGCCCGTCCGCACCCGCCCGTACTTCAACTCCACGCCCTGGGGCGGCCAGTGGGCGGCGAGCGAACTGGGCTTCACCCCGCAGGCGGGCAACACCGCCCTCGGCTACGAACTGATCGCCCCCGAAGCGGGCGTCCTCGTCGGCGAGAAGGGCGGGGCGCAGGTCGAGATCCCGTTCCAGCTGCTGTGCGTCGAGCACCCCGAGGCCATGCTCGGCGAAGAGGTGCACCGCCGGTTCGGCACCTCCTTCCCGATCCGCTTCGACTACCTCGACACGATGGGCGGCGGCAACCTCTCCCTGCACCTCCACCCACGTGAGCAGTACATGCGGGAGGTGTTCGGCTGGCCGTACACCCAGCACGAGACGTACTACGTCACGGCGCATGAGGAGAGTGCCCAGGTGCTGCTCGGCCTCACCGAGGACGCGGACCCCGACGTCATGCGCCGCCAGGTGGAGGAGGCCATCGCCGACGGCACCCCGCTGCCCGTCCAGGACCACATACAGACGCACGAGTCGGTCCAGGGGCAGCTGTTCATGATCCCCGCGGGCACCCCGCACGCCTCCGGAGCGGGCAACCTGGTCCTGGAGGTGAGCGCGACCCCGTACCTGTACTCGCTGCGCCTGTACGACTGGCTGCGCAAGGACGCCGCCGGGGCGTCCCGGCCGCTGCCCTACGAGCACGGCTTCGCCAACCTGGACACGGCCCGGCGCGGGGAGGACGTGGTGAAGGACCTGATCCAGCAGCCGCGTACGCTGCGCACCGGCGAGGGCTGGCGCGAGGAGGTCATCGGCGCGCTGCCCGAGATGTTCTACGCCGTCCACCGGCTGGTCGTCGCCCCGGAGGCCGGCATCACCGACGACACCGCGGGCCGCTTCCACATCCTCAACGTCGCCGCCGGCCAGGGAGCCGTCATCGAGACCCAGGACGGACGCAGCCACTTCCTGGCCTACGCGGAGACCCTCACGGTCCCCGCCGCGGTGGGCGCCTACCGGGTGCGCTCCGTGGGCGGCGACGAGGTGCGGATCGTGAAGGCGCTGGTGGTCGAGCCGTGACGGCGGCCCCCGCGGACCCCGCGGCCTCCGCGGGACGACCGGCCGCGCCGGTCCCCGCCCCCGTTCCCGTCCCCGTGCTCGACGTCGGCGGTACGCACGTCACCGCGGCGCTCGTCGATCCCGCTTCCGGCCACTGCGTGCCGTCCTCGGTGATCCGCAGACCGCTCGGTTCGCACGCCGACGCCGACGGCATCCTCGACGACATCGCCCTGACCGCGCTGCAACTGCCGGTCGGACACGGCTCCTTGTGGGGTGTGGCGATGCCCGGACCCTTCGACTACGACACCGGGGTCGGCCGTTTCACCGGGATCGGCAAGTTCGAGTCCCTGTCCGGCGTGGACGTGGGCGCCGGACTGCGCCGGCGCCTCCTCGACCGGGCCGAGCGGCTGTGCTTCCTCAACGACGCCGACGCCTTCGCCCTCGGCGAGCACCGGGCCGGGGCGGCCGAAGGACACGACCGTGTGGTGTGCCTGACGCTGGGCACGGGCATCGGCTCCTCCTTCCTGCGTGACGGGCGGCCCGTGCACGACGGCCCCGACGTGCCGCCCGCCGGTCATGTGCACCGGCTGGACATCGACGGCCGTCCGCTGGAGGACACGGTCTCGCGCCGCGCCATCCGCCTCCACCACGCCCGGCTCGCGGCACCGCACCACGAGCCGGACCCGGGCGAGGAGTCCGCCCTGCCGGACGTCCACGAGATCGCCGCGGCGGCCGAGCAGGGCGACACCGCCGCTGCGGAGGCCTTCCGCTACGCTTTCGACGCCCTCGGCAGGGCCCTGGCCCCGTGGATCGACCGCTTCGGGGCCACCGCGGTCGTCGTCGGCGGTTCCATGGCGCAGTCGTGGGACCTGATCCATCCGGCGTTCGCCCGGGGACTGGCTCAGGCCGACAGAGCGCCCGTACGCGTTCTGCCGGCCCGGCAGCCCGCGGCGGCACCGCTGATCGGGGCCGCGCACTGGGTGCGGAGCGCGGCGGGCACGTCATGAGGACCGGTCAGGGGCGAGGTCGCCGCCGCAGGCCGACGGAGAAGGGGGGACGGGCATGACCGCTCGTCGAGGCGGCGGGCCGACCATGCACGACGTCGGGAAGCTCGCAGAGGTCAGCGCCATGACCGTCTCCCGCGTGCTGAAGAACGACCCCGGTGTGTCCGAGGCGACCAGGGAACGCGTCTTCGCCGCGGTGGACCGGCTGGGCTACCGCCGCAACGAGACCGCGCGCAGCCTGCGGCTCGGCGGCAGCGGGATGATCGGCCTCGTCGTCACCAACCTCGCCAACCCCTTCTACTCGCGGCTCGCACTCGGCGTCCAGGAAGTCGCCACCGAGTACGGCTTCCGGATGGTCCTCAGCAACTCCGCCGAGCAGGCCGACCGGGAGCCCGGCCTCGTCGACGGCCTCATCGACCACCAGGTCGAAGGGCTCATCGTCGTCCCCGCGGGCAGCAGACAGCAGCACCTGGCCGCCGCCATGCGCCACGTGCCCGTCGTGCTCGCCGCCCGGCCGCCCGCAGGACTCGACACCGACTGCGTGCTGGTCGAGGACTTCCACGGGGCCCGCGAGGCCACCGCCTGCCTGCTGGCCGAGGGGCACACCCGCATCGCCTTCCTGGGCAATCCGCCCTCGCTCTACACCGGGGCCGAACGGCTGCGCGGCTTCTGGGCGGCACACGACGAGGCCGGCGTCGAGCCCGACGGCGCCATCATCCGGCAGGGCCTCGTCGACGCCGGGACAGCCGAGGCGGCGACCCTCGAACTGCTGGGCCGTCCCGACGCCCCCGCGGCGCTGTTCTGCACCAACAACCGCATCAGCCAGGGAGCCATCCGGGCCCTGCACAAGTCGGGAGTCACCCTGCCCCTGGCGGGCTTCGACGACTTCGACCTGTCCGACGTCCTCGGTCTGCCGCTGACCCTCGTCTCCTACGACGCCGACGAGATCGGCCGGGAAGCCGCACGGCTGCTCGTCGACCGCCTGGGCCACAAGGACGCGGAACAGCCACCTTCGCGCCGCGTCACGATCCCCACGCGCGTCGTCCGCCATGGGGTCCACGCCGACGACCGTCCCCTCGGCACACGGCGGAACGACACGTAGGCAGGCCGCGCAACGTGTCACGTGACGACATACGTGACGTGTCACGTGACTCGTCGCGTGTCACGGCACGACATACGGCACGCCACACGGCATGTGAAGACACGACATACGGCACGCCACACATGGCATGTGAAGAGAAGGGCCGACCATGCAGTTCCCCACAAGTGTCGAGGACCATCCGCTGGTTCGGCGCGCGGTGCGGCACCTCGACGCCCTCGGCGACCCGCGCCACGGACAGCTGCTGGTGCGCTGCCTCGACGACACCCTCGCGCGCACCATCCGGCCGATGCCCGACGGCAGCGCCTTCGTGGTCACCGGCGACATCCCCGCCATGTGGCTGCGCGATTCGTCGACCCAGCTGATGCCCTACCTCGCGCTCCTGAAGGACGACAAGGGACTGCAGGACCTG
Source organism: Streptomyces sp. NPDC060205 (assembly GCF_042728395.1). Taxonomy (NCBI): domain Bacteria; kingdom Bacillati; phylum Actinomycetota; class Actinomycetes; order Kitasatosporales; family Streptomycetaceae; genus Streptomyces; species Streptomyces sp. NPDC060205. Next base: position 9,612 of record NZ_JBHWZP010000108.1, on the reverse strand, counting down.
GTGGCGGCCGTACTGCGGCGCCAGTTCGACCAGATCCGGCGCGCCCCGTACGCGAACGCCTTCAACCCCGAAGCCTCGGGACACGCCCACGACGGTGACGACCTGTGCGAGGACCCCTGGGTCTGGGAGGAGAAGTACGAAGTCGACTCCCTGGCCTTCCCGCTCCTGCTCGCCCACCGCTTCTGGCGGGCCACCGGCCGCACCGACCACCTCGATGGGGCGGTGCGCACCGCCCACGCCGTGCTCACTGTGTGGCGCACCGAGCAGGACCACGCGCACCGGTCCTCCTACCGTTTTCTCCGGTCGTCCGGGCCGGCGAGCGACACCCTGCCCGGCGACGGCCGGGGAACGCCCGTCGCCCGGACCGGAATGACCTGGAGCGGATTCCGGCCGAGCGACGACGCCTGTACGTACGGGTACAACGTGCCCGCGAACCTGTGCGCGGCAGCCGCCCTCGACGGGACGGCCGAGATGGCACAGCAGGCCGGCGACACGGCACTGGCTGCTGACGCCACCGCACTGGCGGCCGAGCTGCGGGAAGGAGTCGCACGCCACGGAACGGTCGACCACCCCGACCACGGCACCATCTACGCCTACGAGGTGGACGGCCTCGGCAACGCCCTCCTGATGGACGACGCCAACATGCCGAGCCTCCTGTCCCTGCCGCTGGTCGCGAACGTGGCCACCACCGACCCGCTGTACCGCGCCACGCGTGCGTTCGTCCTCTCCCCGGCCAACCCGACCTGGTACCGGGGGAGCGCGGCCCGGGGAGTGGGCAGCCCGCACACCCCCGAGGACCACATCTGGCCGATCGCCATCGCGGTGGAAGGGCTGACCGGCGACGACGACACGGCGCGGCTCGCGGCGCTGCGCATGCTGGCGGACACCGACGCGGGCACCGGTGCCATGCACGAGTCCTTCCACAAGGACGATCCGAGCCGGTTCACCCGGCACTGGTTCTCCTGGGCCAACGCGATGTACGCGGAACTGGCCCTGGACGTGGCGGGCCTCGGGACCCGCTCCCTGTGGTCCCACCCTGCTCCGCGCCCGCCCGCGCCCCCGGCGTGAACCTGCCGGCCCGCTCGTGGTCGGAGGCGATCCGGAGGTAGGTTCTGGACATGGACTTTCGTACCAAAGTAGAGCGTGCTCAACGCCTCAAGCAGCTTCATGCCGATCACCGGCCGCTCGTGCTGCCGACCGTCTGGGACGCCTGGTCGGCCCGCACGGCAGTCGCCGCCGGGTTCCCCGCGCTGACGATCGGCAGCCACCCGCTTGCCGACTCCCGGGGGGCCGAGGACCACGAGGGGCAGACCTTCGAGGAAGTACTGGCCGCCGTCAGGCCGATCATCGCGGCCGTCGACGTCCCCGTGTCCGTCGACCTGGAGGCCGGATACGGACAGAAGCCCGCGGATCTCATCGCCGGACTCATCGAGGTCGGCGGCGTCGGCCTCAACGTCGAGGACACCGTCCACTCGGACGGCGGACGCGTGCGCAGCACGCAGGAGCACGCGAGTTACATCGCCGGCCTGCGCGCGGCGGCCGACGACGCGGGCGTCCCGGTGTGGGTCAACGGGCGCACCGATCTCTTCATCCATGCGAAGGACGCCGCCGGTGTCCTCGACGAGGCGATCGAGCGGCTGCGGGCCCTGGAGCAGGCCGGCGCCGACAGCGTCTACCCGGTGGGCATCCAGGACAACGACGAACTGCTCACGGCGGTGATCGGTGCCGTCGCCATTCCCGTGAACTCCACGGCGCATCCCGTCAAGCACGACCTTGAACGCTTCCGCCGTCTCGGCGTCGGCCGTATCACCTACGGTCCGCTGCTGCAGATCGCGTTGACGGACACGATCAAGGACATGCTCGGGCCCTGGGCACCCTGACGAGTTGATCGAACGTGGGGCGCCCCTGGGGGCGCCCCACGCTGCTGAGTACGGGACTTGGGCGCCGGCTGGCAGACGGCGGGCACGAGGTCACGGTGGCCCCCTCGGTCACGACGCCGAGGGACAGGGCCTGTCGAGCATGGGCGTCTGCCCGCAACCCCCTTCTCCCGCAAGGGAGTTCGCGCCGCCGTTGATCGGCGCGACTGGGCAGGTGCGCCACGGATTCAGCCCGCTGGTGGCCCCCAGGCCGCGCGCCTGGCGCTCCGGTCCGGTGTCGCCGGGTACTGGTGGCCGTACGACCGGGACCGTCAACTTCCGCACGCGGCCCCCTTCCCGCGGATGACCCCGGCGGCGGTTCCGCTGCGGGGGCTCGCCGCGGACGCTGCCGGTGCCGCCGTGGACCGTCTGATCGGCCGACTGGCTGACCGGCTGTGTTTCATCGGCCGATGGCGGGTGGCGCATTCTAGTCGGTCATCGCCTTGGTCATCAGCCGGTGCAGCTGACGCTGCTCGGCAACGGTCAAGTGGGTGAGGGGCGTGCGCGCAGAGGCCGCGTGGACGAGCTGCTGCCTGGCTGTGCGCCCCTGCTCGGTGAGGTGGAGCGCCTTGGTCCTCCGGTCGTTGAGCGCCGGAGCGCGGCTGACATAGGACAACTGCTCCAGCCGGTCGGCGAGGAACGTCACGGTCGACGGATCGCAGTGCAACCTGGCGGCCATCTGACGCATGGACGGGGGAGGCGCGTCCGGGTCCAGCTGCCACAGGGCGTCGGCCAAGGGATGGGTCAGTCCGAGTTCGGCCATCACGTCACGGATCGCGTCATTCGTCGCCCCGTCCATGGCGTGTACGAGCCGCAACAGCTGATACGTCAAAGCCTCACCGTCCATTCCAGCACACTACTTGGACTCTCCAATGCTTGACAACTCCAAGCTTCTGTCGGCAAGGTGGCGGAATAATGCTTGGAGCGTCCAAGTAATACATGGGTGGAGGGACGGTCATGAACGTGACCGGAGAACGGCCGCGAACGATGCGCGACCGAGTGCGTCGACGGGTCCTGACGGCTGTACTGGGCCGGATCGACAACCAGGCGTATCTGCAGCACGCGACCACCATCGACGCCGACCGGACCACCGCGAGCTCGGGGAACGGGCCGTACTACGTGAGCGGATCGCCGCACCGGCGCGACATCAGGGAAGGCCGTGAGGGAGCCCCGCTGCTGCTCCGCGTCCGGGCGGTCGAGGTGGGCACGCTGACGCCGGTGCCGGACGCGACCGTCGAGGTCTGGCACTGCGACGCGCACGGGATCTACTCCGGCTACCAGCGCTACGGCGCGGACAAGTTCCCCGCGCTCGTGTCCCTGACGCTGCGCCGGTTCCGGCCGACGGACGACGCGACCTTCCTGCGGGGTGAGCAGACCACCGACGGTGACGGCCGGGCGGAGTTCCAGACCATCGTGCCCGGCTGGTACACCCCGCGCACCGTCCACATCCACGTCCGGGTCAGCCTGGCCGACAAGCCCCTGTTGACGACCGAGCTGTACTTCTCCGACGACTTCGCCGCCCGCATACAGGCGCTGCCGCCCTATGCCGAGCGTGGGCGCAGTCCGTTCGTCAATGCCAACGATGTCGAGATCCGGCTGACCAAGGGCTCGCCCGGAAGCTGGCCGACCGTGCGGCCGATCGCCGCCGGCCACCGGGCCGATGTCACCCTGCACGTCCCGTCCCTGAACGAGGAGCACCGTCCGTGAACACCCCGACTGCCGTGGTCACAGGCGCGGCCGGTGGCCTCGGACAGGCCACAGCCCTGCAGTTGCTGGCCGCCGGATTCCAGGTCGTCGCCGTGACCCGCGATGCGCCCAGCGCGCAGGCGGCCCTGCGCGCACTGGCGGCGCATGCGCGGGCGAGCGAGGTCCACGCCCTCCACGCGGACCTCGTGGACCGCGCAGCCGTCCGAGCGCTCGTGCCACGACTGCGCGACACCGTCGGCCAGGTCGACGTACTCGTCAACAATGCGGGCGCTGCCTTCTCGCACTACGCGGAGACCGCTGACGGCGTGGAGCGCACCCACGCGCTGAACCACCTCGCGCCGTTCCAGCTGAGTCATCTGCTGCTCGCCGACGGGCAGTTGGCTCCCGGCGCCCGCATCATCAACATCTCCAGCGACCTCGTGACTCGCGGCCGTGTCGACCCCGATGCCCCGGACGTCACCGGTGTCTCCTTCCGTGACCGTTTTTCGCAGATCACGGTGTACGGCACGGCCAAGCTCACCGGCGTACTGGCGACCACCGCGCTCGCGGCCAGGCTGCCGGCCGGAATGCACGCCTACAGTGCCAACCCCGGTGTCGTCAGAACGGCGTTCAACAGCAAGTCCGGCGGCTTGCTGAAGGCCGCGTCACTGGCGAGCGGACTGTTCGCCCGAGCGCCGGAGAAAGCGGCCGGCGTCCCGGTCCGCCTTGCCGTGGCCCGGACACCCCCGACTCCGAACGGCGGATTCTTCACCAGGAAAGCAACCGTGAGCCCACCCGAACCGGCCCGGGACGAGGCACTGGCGGCCAGGGTCTACGAACGCACGGCCCGCGTGCTGGGTCTCCTGCCTCTGCCGACGAATCGGCCTGACCTGACCTGACCTGGCCCGACCTGACCTGACCTGGCCCGACCTGTGCCTGTCTCGGTGCCGGCTCGTCTCGGATCGTTGTCGCGGGGGACGGCTGTCAGCCGAAATCGTCGGGGACGATGCGGAGTTTCTGTGCGATGCGGATGAGCGCCTTCTGGTCGGTGGTGTTGAGCGCGTCGAGCACGATGCGGCGTACGGCCCGCAGGTGGGTGGGCGCTGCCAGGCGCACGATGTCGAAGCCGGCGTCGGTGAGCTCGGCGAGGGTGTAACGGCCGTCGGCCGGGTCAGGGGCCCGTGCGACCCAGCCGCGCTGCTCACAGCGTTTGGTGACGTTGGACAGGCGGGAGAGCGACCCGCTGGCGAGGAAGGCGAGCTCTCCCATCCGCAGTGTGCGCCGCGGGGCCTCGGAGAGGTGGCTGAGCACGAGGTACTCGAACAGAGTGAGCCCGTGTTCCTGCCGCAGCGGTGACTCCAGCTTGCCGGGCAGCAGCAGGACAAGGGAGATCATCCCCGTCCACGCGGCCTTCTCCTGCTCGTCGAGCCAGCGCAGCTCCTCGTCGTCCTCGTGTTCGTCCGTGCCGCTCATGGACCCTCCCGTGCTGCTCATCGATCTTCCCGTCTCTCCGGCGACGCCCGCCATCACTTTACGCTTGAAGTCAATGCGTGGTAACTTCACTTTACGCGTGAACTCATCAATGGGCTAACGCGCCCCTATGGACTGGAAGAGGAAACGTCATGAGCACAGTCACCTTCGGCGTCGTTCCGGGCTACGGAGAGAAGCTGCACCAGGCCCTCGGCTACAGCGGGGCCGTCCGTGTCGACGACCGGGTCGAGATCTCCGGTCAGGCCGGAGTGGATGACGACCTGGTCATCCCCGACTCGCTTGAGGAGGAGATCGTCCGGGCCTTCGACAATGTGGAGCGCACCCTCGCCACGGTCGGCGCGACCTGGAAGGACGTCATCCATGTCAACTCGTACCACAAGGTCGCGCCGGGGGACGAGGCCATCGGCGACGATCACAACGCGGTCATGGCCGAGCAGTTCCGCCTCCGCATGGGTGGCCGCGCGCCGATCTGGACCGAGAGCGGCGTCACGGTCCTCGGACTCGCCGCCATGCGCGTGGAGATCCGGGTCACGGCCATCGTCGGCTCCGGGAACTGACCGTCACCGCCGGCGGCCGAGCCGCAGTCGCCGGGAGCTGGACCGCGCCTCTTCGTCGCAGCGGCAGACCGGTGTGCGGTGACATGAGGTCCTGGTCGCCTGCCGCCACATGATCGGCGTTCGGCTGAGCCCCCTTCCGGCCCCTTCAACGGGCGCCTGGACGGGGGCTGTTGTCGTCCTGCTCCGTACCTCTTGACGCCTCTGGTTCAGACCTTTAAGTTTCTCCGCACACCACGTGTTCACAGGTGAACTCATCGTTCACTGACATGAACCAGCCTCCCCCACCGTCTGCTTCTGACGAAAGGCTGCGATCACCCCCATGACCGTGCGAACCCGAACCCGTACCCAGTCCCGTGCCCTGCGCGGCGGACTCGCCTTGGCGGTCCTGCCCCTGGCGGCGGGTCTCCTCGCCGCCCCGCACGCCGACGCCGCCCCGGCAGCCACCTCGACCGCCGTCGCCCCGTACCTCTACAACGGCTGGGGCAACCCGCCCAGCCCGACGACCATCACCCAGGCCACCGGCGTGAAGTCGTTCACCCTCGCCTTCATCCTCAGCAACGGCTACTGCAACCCGCAGTGGGACGGCAGCCGCCCGCTCACCGGCGGCGTCGACCAGCGCACCATCACCACGATCCGCAACGGCGGCGGCGACGCCATCCCGTCGTTCGGCGGCTACAGCGGCAACAAGCTGGAGAGTTCCTGCTCCAGCGCGAGCGAACTCGCCGCCGCCTACCAGAAGGTCGTCGACGCCTACACGCTCAAGGTCATCGACATCGACATCGAGGCCGCCGCGTACGACAGTCCCACCGTGCAGCAGCGCACCGTCGACGCGCTGAAGACCGTCAAGTCCCGCAACCCGGGCCTGAAGGTCCACATCACCATCGGCACCGGGCAGAGCGGCCCCGACACGAGCCTGATCAAACGCGCCGCCGCGTCGGGCCTGTCGGCCGACAGCTGGACCATCATGCCCTTCGACTTCGACGGCGGCAGCCAGAACATGGGCACCCTGACCCTGCGCGCCGCCGAAGGCCTCAAAACCGCGCTGAAGCAGGCGTACGGCTACAGCGACGACCAGGCCTACCGGACCATGGGCATCTCCTCCATGAACGGGGTCACCGACCAGAACGAGAAGGTCACCGTCGCCGACTTCCGCACCATCCTCGGCTACGCACAGCAGCACCACCTGGCCCGGCTCACCTTCTGGTCCGCGAACCGCGACCGGCCCTGCACCGGCGGCGACTCCGAGAGCTGCTCCGGCGTCGGCCAGGCCGCCTGGGACTACACCCGTGTCTTCGCCCAGTACACCGGCTGACCCCCACCGTTCCTCGTCGCCGAAGGACCCCACATGATGCGCTTCAAAGCCATGGCCACCGCCACTGTCGCGGGCCTCGTCGGTACGATCGCCGTCCTCGGCACCGGCAGCGCCGCCGCGGCCGACCCGAACAAGGCCCCGGGCGGCAACTTCGACCTCTCCGTATGGCAGTTGCAGGAGCCCGTCGGCTCTCCCGGCTCACCGACCACCATCTCCTCGTCCCGGCTCCAGGGGGCGAACGGCTTCCAGGACTCGTACTTCTACACCGACACCAGGGACGGAGCGATGACCTTCTGGGCCCCGGAGAAGGGCGTCACCACACCCAACTCGAAGTACGCCCGCTCCGAACTGCGGGAGATGAACCGCAACGGCAGTGCCGCCGACTGGTCGCTCAGCGGCAACCACCGTATGAACGCCACCCTGCGCGTCGTGTCGGTGACCTCCAACGTGTGCGTGGGCCAGATCCACCTCGGTTCCGGAGGATCCTCCACCAAGCCGCTCATCGAGCTGTACTACCGCGCGAACGGCGACATCGTGGCCGGCATCGAGAACTCGCCCGCCGGCGGTCAGACCCCGCACACCGTCGGCCACGTCTCCCTAGGCAAGACCTGGACGTACTCCATAGCGGTCTCCGGCGGCCGGACCATCGACCTGACCGTCAACGGGAGCACCACGCACTACACGATCCCGACGTCGTTCGACCCGTACAAGCAGTACTTCAAGGCCGGTTCCTACAACCAGTCCTCATCGGACAGCACCACGAAGGGGGCCCGCGTCGCCTTCTACGGTTTGACGGTCTCCCACAACTGACCAGGCCGGGGGTGCGCACCACGGGTGCGCGCCCCCGGACCGTCGGCGGCAGCGGCGATCTCTCACAGGCTCGCGGTGCGCAGTGCGATGAGGGCGACGGCGGTGGCCGTGAGGACGGCTGCCGGGGGTGTTCCCTTGAAGTCGCCGACGCGCAGGTGGGTGGCGACCGCGCCGATGAAGTAGAGCGTCAGACCGACGGCCGCAGCGATGCCGAGGGGGCCCCACCGGAGTCCGACCACGAGGCCGACGGCCCCGGCGATCTGCGCGACGCCCAGGAACGGCAGCACGCCGTCCGGCAGGCCGAGGGTGGACATCTGGTCGACGAGCCGCTTCGGCCGGGTGAACTTGGCACCGGCCGAGGCCAGGAGCACCGCCGACATGAGAGCGGCGATGACGGCATAGGTGATGAACATGGCGAGACCTCAACTGTCGGGCGGGATAGGGGGGTTGTACACGCGCTCTGCCGTGGTCTCGGCACGTCCGCCTGAGACCACGTTCCGGCCACGCGGATTACGCGGACTCGTCGCGCACCGGTGGCGCCCAGGGAGACGTCGGTGCGGGGGAGTGGACACCGGGCCTGGGAGCGGTGTCCTGCGAAGTGGTGCGCTGCATGCCTTCGACGTTAGGGATCCGTCAGGTACCAAAAGGTAACCTTCGGCCCGTGAGCCTCCGCCCCGGAACCGTGTTCCTCGCCGACTGCCCCGCCCGCATGGCCATCGAGATCATCTCCAGCAAATGGGCCGTGGTCACGCTGTTCGCTCTGACCGACGGCCCCGTGCGCCATGGCGACCTGGTCGACCTCATCGGAGGTGTCTCGCGCAAAGTGCTGACGCAGACGCTGCGCCGCCTCCAGGACAACGGGCTCGTCGAGCGGCGGGCGTACGCCGAAGCGCCGCCCCGGGTGGAGTACGGCTTGACGGAACTCGGACGCACCTTGGAGGAGCCCATCAGGAAGCTCACCGAATGGGCACGGGTCAACGGTGAGGCGGTCGTCGCCTTCCACGAGGCGGCCGACGACAAGGACACATAGCGCGGGGGCGGCTACGGTTCCCCGGTCACGGCGCCGGGCGGGCCCTCACGCGCAGTCGGTGTCGACGGCCGCCGAGCGGGTCGGAGCCGCGCCCTGCTCGACGGGCAGGGACGCGTCGCGGGCCCAGGCCGACCAGGAATCCACGAACAGGCCCACCTGCTGCCCCAGCAGCGCTCCGGCGAACACCAGCAGCGCGCTGGACACACCGCCGCCGCAGTAGGCGCCGACCTCATGGCCACCGATCGCCCGATGGGACAGGAACCATTTCCGCATCTCGGTGGGCGACCGCAACAGGCCGTCGGGGGCGATCAGTTCGGCCGAGGGGGCGTGGATCGCGTGCGGGACGTGACCGGTCCTGGGATCGTCCAGCACCCCGTCGTACGCACTCATGGGGCGCGAGTCGAGCAGTGTGCCGTAGTTCGCGACCTCCTGCACGTCCGTGATGCCGAGCACGCGCCGGCCACCGCCACCGCCACCGCCCTCGAACGAGGGTGTGCCGTGGCTGTCCTGCGCCGGGACGGGGGGTCGCGTTTGTGCCGCAGGGCCTGTCGCGCCGCCCGCACGCGTCCAGGCGGGCAGCCCGCCGTCCAGAATGCGTACCGAACGGAAGCCGGCCCAGGTCAGGACGAACCACGCCCGGGCGGCGGACGACAGCTCCTCGACGCGGCGCGTGTAGAGCACGAGGTCGTCGCCGGGCCCGACGCCGTGGGCCCGCAGGGCGGCGTGCACGGCGCCGGGCCCGGGCAGCGGAAGGTGGCCGCTCCTGGCCGTCGGGCGGCCTGCGAAGTCGGACCTGACCGAGGTCGGGAT
>NZ_JBHWZP010000107.1:0-27564 GCF_042728395.1 Streptomyces sp. NPDC060205 | reverse complement strand
CCTGGCCCCTTGGAGGCCAGGAGCCGGCATGCTCACAGACACCTCACGTTGCTGTGCCGACAAGCCGCAGCGGCGAGTGGGGTGGGCCATGCCACGTTCTCGTCGAACAGCTCGTGCGCGGGTAGCCCAGGCCAGGGCGGTAACGGCGAGGTGGACAGCGCGCGCATCCGATCGCGTCCCGAGGCGGATGGGCGGGAGCTGGGAGGCCGTGTCGGCCCGCACGGCGACGGGATGAAGTGTGGCGAGTGGGGGCCGGGGCGGGCTCACCAGGCGGCGGACCATAAGCGTGATCATGGTCCAGGTCAGGTGCGCTTCGCTGTGGGAGATGAGCCGTTCGTAGTCCCTCACGTTCCGGCGGGCCCTCATGATCCAAGAAATCGTGCGTTCACCACGCCATCGCTTCGCCAGGACGGCGAAGCGGTCCTGGCCCTTGCGGCGCGGGACGCTGTGCAGGGTGAGGCCAAGGAAGGAGCGGGCCCAGGGGACCAGTTCGCCGCCGTAGGCCGAGTCGGCCCAGGCGACGGTCACTTCGGGGTGGGCCAGGCGGAGGCGGAAGAGGAGGTCGCGGGCCGGGCCATCGTCGCGATTGGTGGCCGGGGCGACCATGACCTTCAGCGGTATCCCGCGCATGTCGACGGCGAGGTGCCGCTTGCGGCCGTTTATTTCCTTGCCGGCGTCGAAGCCGCGGGTTGCCGCTCCCACGGTCTCGGCGCCTTTGACGGACTGGGAGTCCAGGATCACTGCGACGGTACGGGGATTGATCCCGTCGTGGAGACGGGCCTTCTGGTGCGGTTCGGCCTGGATGCGGGCCAGGACCCCGCTGTCCCGCCACCGTTGAGAAGAACCCGAACACGGTGCGCCAGGGAATGCCGAAGTCGACCGGGACGGATCGCCACTTGCAGCCGTTGTCGTTGACGTAGCGGATGGCGTCCACGATGTTCCGCCTCGGATGCTTCTCCGGCCGTCCGCCCCAGGGCTGGGTACAGGCCGGTAGCGGCAGCAGCGGCTCCAGGATCGCCCACTCTGCATCCGTGGTGTCGCTGGGATAGTGCCGGGGCCGGGAGGCTGGTCTCTCGTCGTCGGCATGGCTACTGGCCCGCAGCAGGTCAGCTGCAAGCCCCGCACGATCCGGGCCGGATGGACGCTCTCCTCCCCACCCTCCGGCTCCTCGCCGAGGCCGGGCTCGTCCCACACGTCCCCTTCGCCATCGTCGAGGAGCTCGTCCTGGTCGAACTGGGCCCGGTTGACCCGTTCCCGCGCCCGTCGATCACGCATGGTCCGGAAGGCCACCTCCAGGCGTTGTAACAGATCACAAGCCGCCTGAACCACCACCGCTTCGTCGGCGGCCAGGTCGCGAATGGTCTCCATCTCCTGCACCGTCACGGGCGTGGCCGTCGGCCAACCAGCGACCCGCTTGGCCGCATCCCCGCTCCACCGGCGCTGTCCAGTGCGCTCGTTCAGCGGCGGGTCCTTGATCTGCACGAACGCGTTTGGCGAGGATGCGATGCACCTCGAAGCACGCGCCCTCCTGCCGCTGTTCGGCGGGCCACCGCGCGGCCACCCAGCGATAGGTACGGACCGTATGAAAGGACGGCCCGATCGACTCGGCGAACTGGCGCAGGGCGCGCTCCAATCACCGTCTGAGAACACCTCATGGCCGCAGGACTCACCCGTAAGACCTCAGTGGCCGAACGCCCCAGCCGCATGGGATTGCGGCGTCGGAGCCGGTTTCAGACCAGGGCTTGGAGAACGAGCGCGGCGGCTGTCGTCAGCACGGCGGTCGGCAGCATGACTGCTCGCACGCGGTCGAGGGAGCGCTCGACCGCGGGCGCCAAACGGGCTTGCCGCGAGGCCGTCCGGGGTGTGTCCGTGGCCGTCTCGGTCTCGCGGGCCGCCATGCGCGTGCCGGATACAGCAGGGGCCGTCAGATCCGCTCTCTTTTCACTCATCTGTCCCAGGTGTCCCCATGCGGATCTCCGTAACTTCCGGTCACCGGTATGAGTTCGTTCTGCTACCTGAGCGTTATCGGAGCCAGGAACGCCGCCCGCGCGGCTGGCGCCTTCGCGGCGAGCGGGGTACGAGGTATGGAGACCGGATCAATGCGTCTGCCTCCCGTGACCTCCACACGCGCAGTCCCCTTCCCGGCCGGGATCGTTCAGCCAGGAAGGGCGTCCCCGGGGAACCCCTGACACGGGTGAACCTCGCAGCGCATCATCCCAGCTTGCACGCAGGGGTCGTCCGCCATGATCTCCGAGGCGTCCTTCGCCGGCACTGTCATGATGGCGACGCCGGCCAAGGTGTCAGAGCCGACCGGGCAGAGGACCGCTATCACGCCGGACTCGCGCAGCGACACCATGCGTCGCTGGTGTTCGAGCTCGATCGCGTCCGCGCCGTCCATGCCCCGTTCAGGACCCCACTGAAGGAGTGCCAGGCTGTAGGGCTTCGCCGTCGCCGCCAAAGCTCGGATCTGTTCGTCGGTCACGATCGCGCTCACGCTGTCTCCCCAGTCATGTCGAGGCGTTCGGTCAACGAAACGATAATTCGTTCGGGGGCAAGTCGTCGTGTCCACCGCCACGAGTGGGTGCGAAGCCGCGGCCGGATGGTACGAGGACGGAGGATACGTTCCGTCCCCGGGCCGGTGTCCGGGTGTGGGCCCTAGTGGGTGGTGAAGCCGCCGTCGACGGGGAGTGCGGCTCCGATGACGAAACTGGCGCCGGGGCTGCACAGCCACAGGACGGCCTCGGCGATCTCCTCGGCGCGGCCGAGCCTGCCGATGGGCTGCTGCTTGAGGATCTCGGCCATGGCGTCGGCCTGGCTTTCGAGCATGCCGGAGACCATGGGGGTGTCGATGGTGCCGGGGCATACGGCGTTGATGCGAATGCCCTTGGGGGCGTACTCGACGGCCGCGCTCTTGGTCAGGCCGATCACGCCGTGCTTGGAGGCGTGGTACGCGGCGCGCTCGGGCAGGCCTACCAGGCCGCCGAGCGAGGAACAGTTGACGATGGCGCCGGAGCCCTGGGTGCGCATCTGGCGCAACTCGTGCTTCTGGGCGGCCCAGACGCCGCGCAGGTTGACGGCGTTGACGCGGTCGAAGTTCTCGGCGCTCTCGTCGGCGGCGTCGGTGGGTGGGGCCTGGACACCGGCGTTGTTGAACGCCATGTCCAGACGGCCGAAGGCTTCCACCGCGCGGGCCACCGCGGCGGTGGCCTGGTCCTCGTCGCTCACGTCGCAGGTGACAGCGATGGCCCGGTGGCCTGCGTCCGTGAGTTCCCGGGTCGCCTTGTCCACGGCGTCCTCGTCGAGGTCGGCCAGGACGACGGCGGCGCCGGCCCGGGCAAAGGCGCGGGCGGTGGCCAGGCCCATCCCGGAGGCGGCGCCGGTGACCAGGGCGACCTGGCCTTGGAAGGTGTACTGCGGGTTCATGAGGCAAGGGTCCAATCTCTGCGCGGGCCCCGAGGCCGGGGCCCGCACATGCAAGGGGTGATTCAGTTTCGGTCGGCGCGCAGGAGGGGGTCAGGGGCGCAGGAGGGTTTTGATGGCGCGTCGTTCGTCCATGGCCTTGTAGCCTTCGGCGGCCTGTTCCAGGGGCAGTTCCAGGTCGAAGACCTTGCCCGGGTTGATGCGGCCGGTGAGGACGCGCTCGATGAGGTCGGGCAGGAAGGCGCGGACGGGGGCGGGGCCGCCGCGCAGGGCGACGTGGGAGAAGAACAGCTGCTCGCCGTCGACCTGCACGCCGTGGGGGACGCCGACGAAGCCGACGTTGCCGCCGGGCCGGGTGGAGTTCAGGGCCTGTTGCATGGCGTCGGGGGTGCCCACGCACTCCAGCACACGGTCGGCGCCGATGCCGTCGGTCAGCTCCTTGATCCGGGCGACGCCCTCCTCGCCGCGCTCGGCGACGATGTCGGTGGCTCCGAATTCGCGGGCCAGTTGCTGGCGCGGCTCGTGGCGGGACATGGCGATGATCCGGGTGGCCCCGAGTTCCCTGGCGGCGATGACCGCGCACAGGCCGACCGCGCCGTCCCCGACGACGGCGACGGTGTCACCGGGCTGGACCTGGGCGGCGACGGCCGCGTACCAGCCGGTGCCCATCACGTCGGAGCAGGCCAGCAGGCTGGGCAGGTGCTCGTCCGCGACATCGCCGGGTACGGGGACGAGGGTGCCGTCGGCGAGCGGGACCCGCACGTACTCGGCCTGGGCGCCGCCGACGAACTCGCGGTGCAGGCAGTTGGTCTGATAGCCGTTTTCGCAGTTGGGGCAGGTGTTGTCGGAGGCGAAGAACGAGCCGATGACCAGTTGGCCGGGCTTGATGCCGGTCACCTCGCCGCCGACCTCTTCGACGATGCCGACGTATTCGTGGCCGCCGGGGACGGGCTGGGCGACCTCGTTGATGCCGCGGTAGTCCCACAGGTCGGAGCCGCACACGCAGGTCACGACGGTGCGGATCACCGCGTCGGTGGGCTGCTGGACGGCAGGCTCGGGCAGGTCTTCGACCCGGAGGTCACGAGGGGCGTGAAGGACAGTTGCGCGCATGGCTCTTTCCGTACGTGTGAGAGGGCGGCGGAGTACCGCGGAATTCCGGGCGCTGGTCGAGGTCAGGGGGTGCGGGCGGAATGGCGGGGACCTGCGTACTCGGCGTCGGTGACGTGCTCCAGCCAGTCGACGTCGTCGCCCTCCCACAGCGCGAGGTGCGCCATGAACCGGTCCGGGGCCGCGCCGTGCCAGTGCTCCTCACCCGCCGGTGTGAAGATCACGTCTCCGGGGCGGGCCTCGATGATGTCGCCGCCGCGGGCTTGGATCAGGGCGATGCCCTCCACGACGTAGAGGGTCTGGCCCAGGCCGTGGGAGTGCCATGCGGTGCGGGCGCCGGGCGCGAAGCGCACCATGTTCGCCCGCACGCGGGAGGGTTCCTCACCGCGGTGGATCACATCCGCCCACGCGTCTCCGGTGAACATCTCCCCCGGCAGCTTCAACGTCGCCGGCGGCTGGATGACCTCCATGATCGTGCTCCTTACGTGTGGTGCGAGGTACGTGTGGTGCGAATTGCGTGTGGTGGCCGCGCGAACGCGTTACGTGCGCGAACGCGTTACGTACGCGGAAGCGGCTCGGGCAAGGGACCGCCGAGGGTTCAGGAACCTGTATCCGGCCAGTGCCGGGGCGATGTCCCCGAACTGCTGGCGCGGCCCCTGCGGGTGCTTGTCTTCCGGCATCCGGCGGCTCCTTTTCGTGTGGATGCCCAGGTGGCTCCCCACGGGAGCGTGGACGGGCACCGGTCTCCATTGCCTCCTGCCGCCGGTGGGTGTGCCACTGGAGCGGACGGGATGGCCCTTGCTGGCCTGCTATCGATGAAACGGCAGGTCACGGGCGGTGCGGAAGGACCCGTTGATACGTGTACCGGCAGTACACCCCTCGCGTCGCGGGATCGTCGTAGCCTCGGACCCATGGACAACCGCAGCGAGGTCCGCGAATTCCTCACCAGCCGTCGCGCCAGGATCACACCGCAGCAGGCCGGGCTTCCCGCCGTCGGCCACCGGCGGGTGAAAGGGCTGCGCCGCGAGGAGGTCGCGATGCTCGCCGGCGTCAGCGCCGAGTACTACGCGCAGATGGAACGCGGCAACCTCTCCGGCGCCTCCGAAGCCGTCCTGGATTCGCTCGCCGGCGCGCTGCAGCTCGACGAGTCCGAGCGGGCCCACCTCCTGGATCTGGCCCGCACCGCCAGCACCACCCGGCGTCCCGCACGGCGCCGCCGTACCGGGCAGCCGGTCCGGCCCGCCCTGCAGCAGCTCCTGGACGCGATGACCGAGGCACCCGCGTTCATCCGCAACGGCCGCCTCGACATGCTGGCCACCAACCGGCTCGGCAAGGCCTTGTACTGGCCGCTGTTCCAGGACCCGGCCCGGCCGGTGAACATGGCCCGCTACCAGTTCCTCAACCCCGGCGCGGCTCAGTACATGACCGGCCTCGACCAGCAACGGGCCGCAGCCGCCGCCCTGTTGCGCACCGAGGCCGGCCGTGACCCCTACGACCGCGAGCTCACTGATCTGGTCGGTGAGCTCTCCACCCGCAGCGAAGCCTTCCGCACCCTGTGGGCCGCCCATGACGTGCGCCTTCACCAGACCGGCTACAAACGCTTCCACCACCCCGCCGTCGGCGACCTGGTCCTCGCCTTCGAGGGCCTGCCCATCCCCAACGACCCCGGCCTCACGCTCACCGCCATGAGCGCCGAACCCGGCACCGCCTCGCACGACGGCCTTCGCCTGCTCGCCAGCTGGGCCGCCACCCTCGACGATGCCGAGCCGGACGCACCCGCCCCCACCGCCGACGAACACAGCTCCTGACCGCCACGCCACACCGCACGGGCAAGCCCTGTACGCGCCGGTGTACCAGGAGCCCAACTGCGGCCGGAACATGGCCCGGTTCTGCATCCTGAGCCCGGCGGCCCGGCAGTTCTACGTCGAATGGGACCAGACCGCCCAGACCGCCGTCGGCGCTTTGCGAGAGGCGGCGGCCAATGACCCCTACGACCGGGGACTGTGCAACCTCATCGGCGAGCTGTCGACGGCAGAATGGAAGATCTGCACGCCTCACGAGGTCATCGCAGGAGCGTCAGCTTTCCAGTGGTTCGCCCCGCGCGGCTCTCATCGATCGCTGCGTTCACGCCCTCCAGGGTCAGTGGGAAGGATTGGGAGATGTGCGCGTGGATTCGGCCCTCTTCCACCAGTTTGTTGACGCGCTGCAGAAGGACGCCGGAAGCCTTGAGGAAGACAGGGATGTACTTCGTTCCCTGGGGCCCTGCGCCGCGCAGTCTTCGAGCGGTGATCGTTGACGCGAGTCGCACCGCGGAGGCGGGTGTGACCACGCCGTCCTCATCGCGAGCGATCGTCACGAATCGCCCTCCCGGACGCAGGACTCGCTGCGCATGAATCCACTGCTCGCGCCCGCCGACGCAGTCGATCACCACATCGAACGAGTCCGCGCCGAAGCTGGATGACAGGTCTGTCTCATTCCTGTCGATGACCTCGTCCGCGCCCAACAACCGCACGAACTCTTGGTTACGTGCACTGGAGACACCGACTACGAAGGCCCCGGCCGTGCATGCCATTTGGACCGCGAAGTGACCGACCCCTCCAGACGCTCCGATCACCGCGACGCGAGTTCCGGCCGTGACGCGACCGTTGTCCAGGCAGATCAGCGCTGTCTGGCCCGCGAGCGGGAGCGCGGCCGACTCGGCGAAGTCCAGCCCCGTCGGTGCGTGGGCGAGGAGCCGCGAGGGCACATTGACGTACTCCGAGGCCCCACCTCCGTCGGTCTCGTTGTCGGCATGCACCCGGTCACCTACGCGGAATGAGGTGACTTGGTCCCCGACTGCGGTGACGACACCGGCAAGGTCGAACAGTGGCTTGAAGGGGAAGCGACGGCGGGCGATGAGACGCCGGTTCCCCTCGATCATCTGCCAGTCAATGGGGTTGACTGCCGCCGCCCGGACATGAACCTGCACCTCCCGGGGCCCTGGAGCGTCGACGGGAACCGTCTGTGACAGTACGAGCACGTCACGAGCCGCTCCGTAGCGGCCCTGCACGATTGCCTGCTGGGTGCGTGGCACTGCATGAGAAGTCATCCAGGAGCCTTTCGGAAGGGCGCCGGCCTAGGGGCGTCGCGAGGGGAAGCCGGGCGGTGCGCGCATCACGCAGGACTGAGTCCATGCCGCAGCCCACCCGCACGAGAATTAGACTAATGGAGCACTACTATACTCACAGTTCAGTAGTGGCCTGGTGGACTACGGGAAGCTATCCTCAGCGGATGGGAAAGTTGTCAGGTGGACGCGAAGATCCGCGCGTCGCCCGCACACGGCGCGACGTCATAAGAGCCAGTGCCGCGTCACTGCTGGAAGATGGCTGGGAGGCGACGACGCACGCCGAAGTCGCCCGAAGGGCCGGATATTCGAAGGCGACCATCTACGCGCACTGGCCGACGCCAGGCGATCTCATGCGGGATGCCATCGCCCATATCTGTGATGACGCCACCCATCCGCCGGCCAAAGGAAATCTCCGCGAAGACCTCCATGACTCGCTGAGTGCGCTTGCGCTGACACTGTCCGAGGGCCAGTACGACCGGTTGATGGCAAGCGTCATCGAACGCGCCGGCCACGACGAGGGCGCCCGAAGCCTGCGAGACCGCCTCTACGAGACCGCCACGACCGGAATCCGTAGCACCCTGATCAGGCATCTCCAGCCCGGCGATGTCGAGCCCTGCCTGGCCATGCTGGTTGGCGCGGTCCTCGTCCGAGCGACCTACGAGGGCGAAGCAGTGACCCCCGATTTCATCTGCGACATCATCGAGCGCGTCCTCGACCGCACCACGCAAAGAAATGGCGTCAGACCTGACGGTCAGCCTCACCCGTAGTGGTCCTGAAGGTGTGGGTCCCCCCTGAGTGGATCCCCCTGCGGCCGATGGCTCGATCGATCGCGACTTCCAGTTGCCCGTCGGCGCAGTCGGCCGCCTCCGGTGTCCTGCTCGCGTGCCTGTGCGCGCGGCTCGAAGCCGACACCGTAGAGCCCCAGGGGGTGACCGGCGCCCTGGGAAGGTGTGCCTCGGCGTTGTCACTTGCGGCTGGTACAACTGCCTTTCGGAGCAAGGGCGCTGGACGCGCCGGATACCTCGTACGGCGGGAGCAGTCAGGCACATGCGAACCAAGGACGACCACCTCACCGAGCTCTACGGGCTTCCCGCCTTCACGTTCCCCGAGGAGCGGGACGCGGCCGGCGTCGTACTCCCCGAGGCCGACGCCGTGGCCTGGCGGATCGGATACGAGCGATGGACCAGCGGCGAGGGGTGGAAGGACACCTTCGAGCGGCTGTGCGCGGCCGTGGACAGCGCGCGCATCCGCGCGCTGATCATCGGCATCTGGGGAGACCCGGAGGACACCGAACCCGACGAGGTCATGGAGGCGTTCCTGGGCGCGCGGGACCGGCTGACCGGGCTGCGAGCCCTCTATTTCGGCGACATCACCGACGAGGAGTGCCGGATCTCCCGGATCGGCCAGACCGACGTCACGCCGCTGCTCGCGAGCTATCCGGCCCTGGAGGAGTTCTCGGTCCGGGCCGGCGAGTCCTACGACATGGAAGGGCTGCACCCGCTCAGGTTCCCCCGCATACGCCACGATGCGCTGCGCCGGCTCGTCGTCGAGAGCGCGGGGCTGCGCGGCCATGTCCTGCGCGGGGTGGGCGAGAGTGAACTGCCCGCGCTGGAGCATCTCGAACTGTGGCTGGGGGCGCGCGATGACGGGGGCGACGGCGAGATCGCCGACCTCGCGGGGATCCTGTCCGGACACCGGCTGCCGCGGCTGCGTAGCCTCGCCCTGCGTAACAGCGAGATGCAGGACGAGGTCGCGGCGGCCGTGGGGGCCGCGCCCGTCATCGCCGGCCTCGACGTGCTCGACCTGTCGCTCGGCACACTGACCGACACCGGCGCCGAAGCGCTGCTCAGCGGGCAGCCCCTGACCCATCTCAGGAAGCTCGACCTGCACCACAACTACCTGAGCGAGCCGATGAAACAGCGTGTCCGGGACGCGCTCGAACCGGCCGGCGTCGAAGTCGACCTCGACCCGTCCGACGCCGAGGCGGAAAAGGACGAGAACGGAGTGCCGGTGCCCAGCATCAGCGTGGGCCCGCTGACTTACTGACCATCCTCCCGGGCGAGCTACTGTCCCGGATCCGTCCGGCGCCACCCTGGCGTTCCGGCCAATCCGGGTACGCCCGCCGGACGCCGGCCGGCCCGGCAGCCCCAGGATGCCACCGGCGCTCCACAGCCACCCGGAAGAAGTCCACGAAACACTTCCCCGCATGCCTCGACTCCGCTGCCGGGCACCTGCCGAAAACCCCGGCAAGCTCAGCCGACCTGCGTATCCGCCAGCGCAGCCAAGTCGGCGGTGTCCCCAGCGGGCGGGGTTCTGACAGTGCTGTCAGTGCCGCCGTGATCGCTGCGAGCGCTAAATCCCTTTCTACGTTGGGCCTTTACCCGTAACCGTCCCCCGCGACGTGACGCCGGGCCGGATCCGAGGCGCAGATCAGCACCTTCAGCCGTCTGCCCACGCCGAGATATCGGCGGCCCCCCGACGGACAGCTTCTTCCGGGTCCCGGGCGAGTTTCCCGCAGACCGCTGCAACGTCCGGCACACCGCCCGGCCCTGCGAGGGCGTCATGCACCCCGCTCTGCAGCCAGTCGGCCTGATTGTCGTCAGCCTCGGCAACCGCGAGAGCGACAAGCCTCATCGCGGCCACCGTCCCCACCCTGGTCAAAGCCTCTGCCGTCTGACGGATCACCGCCGTGTCCTCGGCATCCAGCAGCAGCACCATCAACGCTCCCGCAGCCTCTGGAACCTCAGCGAAGGGAACAAGACCACGCCCGGCGCGAACACGCCGGGTCCACGAAGGAGAAGACGCCTCAGCCAATGCTGCCTCCAACTCGCTCACCATCTCCGGCACGGTGGCCCCCCTTCCCTGGGACTTGCTTACCGGAGTGGGGACGGACGGACAACGTGCCCCTCCTCGGCTGGACCGGCCCGCAGCATTGCCTGAGCCCGCCTGCTGATCAGGCTGCCGCACTGGGAAAACCCCAAGTTTCCCGGCGGAGTCAAGTGCAGGTGTCGCCGGTGATCACCTGCTGCGAAGCCGAGAACGGTACTGCCCCGGGGCCAGGCCTCGGGCACGTCGGAAGGCACGACTGAAAGCCTGTGGAGAGCTGTATCCGACCGCACCCGATATCGACTCGACCGGCTCGTCGGTGTCGCGGAGCCGCACTGAGGCCAGGTCCATGCGCCACTGCTCCACGTACGCGCCCGGTGTCTGTCCGAGGGCGGACCGAAAATGTCGGGACAGCGTCGCGCGGGAAACCCTCGTCGCTGCGGCCAGCGTCTCCGTGGTCCAGGCGTGTTCCGGTCGGGTGTGGACGCATTCCAGCGCGTCACGCACGACCGGATCACGCATCGCGCCCAGCCATGAGCTACCGTCCTGCTCCTCCGGGTGACGGGCCAGCCAGACCAGTACGAACTGGACGAGCAGGAGATCGACGATGCTGTTGACGGCGGCGGTCGCACCGATCTGCGGCCGTGCGAACTCTGCCGTGAGAAGTTCGACGGTCGTTCTGAGCTGCGCGTTCTCCCACGCTGCGATGTGCATCGGCCGGTCGTGGGCGGCCAGCATGGTCGTGCTCACCTCCGGGTCCTGCTCGTAGTGCAAAGTGATCACTTCTGTCTGCCTCGGTGCCGAACCCAGTTGGAGGGCGCTTCCCTCGGCAATGGCCTCAAGCGCCGCCCCCTCGTCGCAGGGCCCCATCGTCACGCTGGGGCCGCCGGCTATTCCGTGTGCGGTGCCCGGCGCCACAAGGACGGCGTCTCCGGCCTGCGCCTCCAGAGGTTTCTCCCCTGTGACGTGAAGCCACATCGTGCCGCGGGACACCACATGCAGTGCTGCTCCCGGATAGGAGTCCAGCCACTGGCCCCAGGTGCCTCCGGCCTGGAGCACGACGCCGAGTGCCCCACGCGCACCCGACACACGCAAGACCTCCGCCAATACGTCCATGGGTCCATTCTCGTCGACCGCCGGGAGGCGACGGCGCACGTGTTCTCGTTCGAGGTTTCAGACCACATCAAGAACGATCTTTCCGTGAACGGTCCGGGCGAACAGCGCCCTCACAGCGTCGTCCACGTCCTTCCATTCGCCTTGCATTCCGACCGGCACCACAAGTCTTCCGGCGGCTACGAGTGTCAGCAGGTCCGTCAGCTCCCCGCTGGTCGGCGTCATATCTCCGTAGGTGGCGATGCTGCGGGATTCGCCGAAGCCGAACAGGGCCCCTGCCGGGAAGGTGGTGTCCTGCCCCGAGGCCATTCCCACCAGATGGATGGTGCCGCCCTCAGCGAGGGAGCTCCACGCCTGGGCTACCAGCGGCCCACCGACCGTGTCCAGTACAACGTCAAACCGCTCCTCGGTCCCGGCCAGGTCGGTCAGGATCTCGTCGGCCCCGAGTTCGCGGATTCCGAGGGCCCTGCCCGGCGCACCGACAAGAGCCGTCACCCGGGCGCCCGCCAGCACCGCCAGTTGGACGGCGAAGTGGCCCACGCCCCCGCTGGCGCCGGTGACCAGCACATTGCGGGCCAACAGGGAACGCTTGCGCAGCACCCGGAGTGCGGTGACCCCGGCCACCCCCAGCGCGGCGGCGTCGGCCAGATCCACGCCTTCGGGGACGGTGCCGAGCCAGGCAGAGCCGACCGCTACCCGCTCCGCCCACGCGTAGGGAGCCATTCCCAGTGCGACGCGCGCACCTTCAGGCGGCCCCGAGCCGTCGGATGCGGCACGCACGACGACACCGGCCGCGTCATGGCCGTGCACTGCGCCGGCCGGCCACTGGTGCGCGTACCTCAGCTCACCGAAATTGAGTCCAATATGCCGTATCTCCACGAGCGCCTCGCCGGTGGACGGCACGGGCTCATCGATATCGGCGAACCGGACGGGGCCGGCATCACTGTGATCAACTACGAGGGCGCGCATGGGTGTACGTCCTTCTCTCGTCGAGGCGCTTGAACGTTGGGCGCGGCAGCGAATCGAGTGCGCTCATGTCGTGCCGACGCCTGCTTGGAACCCTGACGCACGCCGAGGACAACGAACAGTCCCGCCAGGATCAATCACTTGACGATCTGAGTCAGTGCAGCCACTGGATGCGGTGTGCAGTACAACCAGGATCCCGCCGACGGCCGCAGTGTCGGCCCACGGGATGCGGCGGCCGTCAGGCCGCGACGAGTTCGTCCGCGAGGAACGCCTCCACGAACTTCCGTGCCCGACGATCGAAATCGGTGTACTGCGCCTCCCGCTCGGCGCCGGCCACCGCTTCGCCGACCAGCAGAACGCCGTCGGCGTCGATGCGCTGTGGTCGCTCCTCCGCGTCCGGGAGCAGGCCAACGGTGGAGCGGGAGAAGCCGCAGTAGTAGGCGATGCCGTCACTCAGGTTGGTTTCGAGGACGGACTGCATCGACTCGGCGATGGGGTCGTCGGCGGTGGCGCCGGCCAGAGCCAGCCACAGCATGCGCCTGCCCGCCAGGCGGGGCTTGCTGCGGCCGTAGGCGAACCCGTAGTTCCATACGCGGTCGATCCAGCCCTTGAGGATGGCGGGCACGCTCTGCCAGTACACCGGGAAGACGGCGACGACGACATCGGCGGCGAGGATCCGCCGCATGTGGGCATGAGTCTCGTCCGCGTACGGCTTGTCCCGGTTGCCCCAGTCCGGCTGGTCCTCCGCGTTCATCCGCGGGTCGAACCCCTCGGCGTGCAGGTCGAGCAGGTCGATGCGGTATCCGGCGGCCTCGATCTGGGCAGCCGCGCGGCGGGCGGTGTGCGCGGTGAGGGAATCGCTGCGGTGGTGCGCGACGACCACGAGCGCTGTCCTGGTGTCACTGCTGTGCTGCGGCACGGTGTCTCCCGAAGGCTCGATCTGTGCAGTGCGTCCAGTACAACCGCGGCACCGTAGATGATCCATGGGAGAAACCCTCCCAGACATAGGAGATCGTCTACGATCGTGCTGTGGATCCTCTGAGTTCACTGCTGAGCGGCATTCGGGCCGAGGGATCGGTCGTCAGCCATGCCGTCCTGACGGCGCCCTGGAGTATCACCTTCGCCGACGCCGCTCCGCTCACCATGGTCAGCGTCCTGCGCGGTGGCGGCACGCTGCTGCTGTCCGACGGTACCGAGCGGGCGATCGGTCCGGGCGACACCGCCCTCGTCCGGGGCCCCGCACGGTTCCGCTTCGCGGACGAGCCTGCCACTGTCCACCGCACCCACACCGCGTACGAGATCAACTGCTTCGCCCCCGACGCCGCATGCACTGGCCAGGAACTCGACGGCATCCACTGGGGCACCGGCCCGGAGGGAGCGACCGCGCTGATCGTGGGCGCCTACCGCGCCTCGGGGCACCGCCACGAACGGCTCCTGCGCGCCCTGCCTCCCGTCCTGGTCGTCGCCGAGGACGCCGAGGTCTGCGCCTGGCTGGAGAACTCCGCCGCCGACGCCGCGCAACTCTCCGCAGGTTCGCAGGCCCTGATGGACCGGCTCCTCGACTGGGCCCTGGTCTGCACGCTGCGCACCTGGTTCGACCGGGCGGGGACCGATGCGCCCGGCTGGTACCGCGGCCTCGCCGACCCAGTCCTGGCCCCCGCCCTGCACGCCTTCCACGGGCGGCCTGCCGACAGCTGGACGGTCGCGTCGCTGGCCGCGCAAGCCGGCGTCTCCCGGGCGCTGTTCGCGCGGCGCTTCACCGAGCTGATGGGCCGTCCGCCCCTC
Source organism: Streptomyces sp. NPDC060205 (assembly GCF_042728395.1). Taxonomy (NCBI): domain Bacteria; kingdom Bacillati; phylum Actinomycetota; class Actinomycetes; order Kitasatosporales; family Streptomycetaceae; genus Streptomyces; species Streptomyces sp. NPDC060205. The sequence goes on along the minus strand of NZ_JBHWZP010000107.1, from coordinate 13,241 downwards.
ACCTACCTCACCGAGTGCCGCATGGACGATGCCGTGGCGCTCCTGGCCGACACCGACCTCAGCATCGCCCAGATCGCCAGGACCGTCGGCTACGCCGACGCCTTCGGCTTCAGCGCCGCCTTCAAACGCCACAAGGGCCTCAGCCCCAGCGCGTTCCGCACCGCGGCGGCGTGACTCACAGCACGCGCCCGTAGAGAGGCGTCTCCACGCTCCCCCCGACCGCACCACGACACCGAGACGTCGCGCTGGAGGAACGCGGGGCGCTGACGGCGTACGTCGCGGATCGGCTGCGTGCCGGAGGCGATGGCCGAGATGTGCTTGTGCATCGACGAGCCGGGGACGGGTCGGATGGGGTGAACCGGGAGATGGCGGTGCGCCTGTTGCCCGGTACGACGCGGGATGCACCCGGTCGCCGGTCGAGCAAGCACTCAAGCGCCAGCTATACGGCCGCCGAGCCGGACTTGAACTCCTCCGCAATATGATCCTGCTCCAGTGACACTGCGCGAGCAGCGGCCGCTCTGGGCTTCGCAGGCGGATTGCTCTGCCCCTCTCGGCGTCGCGAGGGCATCACCAGGCGGGCAAGGTGGAGGTCGAGAGAATCTGTGCCTCCAGGCAGTGCGCCTTTGGGGTCCCACCAGCGGAAAGCTGAGACCTCCTCGTTGTCCCGGAAGGGTTCAGGGCGTGCGACGTTGCCGATGAACAGCGCTCCATACTCCAGCCGTTGCTCAGACTGCAGCATGAACTTCGCGTAGCCGGCGATGACGCCCCACTGCCCCTGTCGCTGGTAGCACTGTGGCACCAGTGGCTACGGCGCCCGGGCCGACGGCCCGCTGTGGGCAGCCACCGGATCACCCGGGCTGTCACCTGCTCCGGTCAACAGGGCGTGGGCGAAGGGGTACTCACCGGCCATCACACCAGCCCCGGCGTCGGCCCGGTCGATCTGGCGCAGCGGCTGGCCTGAGGCTGCAGGCGGCTGCTCTGTGTGGCCTGGGCACGGTCGTGGGTATCGGTCCGGCCTGGAGCGTTGCGGCCATGGCGTCCTCGCGTACGGGTGGTTGGGCGGCGTCCTTCACGTGCTGACGTCCGACACCGCGGATCTCCTTGGCCGCTTCCAAGCGCCGAGTTGTACGGGGTCCGGCGGGCGTACGCCACGGCGCTCCCTTCGCGCGGAGGTCAGCGACGCCGCAGCCGTGTGGACCGGACAGGCCATCACCGTGACCGCCCCCACGGACCAGGTGGACGTCGACGCGCTGCTCATCCGGCCCGACGGCAGTGTCGCCCGGCCTTGCCCGCCGGGCAGGACCTTGACGCCACCACTCCGGTGCGTGCGCTGGGTACTTGGTTCGGCCGATCCGCCTGAGCACCGTATTAACAGTCGTCTCAGGTTCGCTCAGTAGGAATTGGCCATCCAGACAAGCGATGCAACTCGTATGCAGGAGGCTAGTGATGGCAGTCAACGCAACGCCGCCCGGGCAAGCGCCGCTCGGTCGGTTGGCAGGCCGGTGGGTGCCGTGGTTGGTGATCGGCCTGTGGCTGGTGCTGGCGGCGGCCATGGTGCCGCTGAGCGGAAAGCTGAGCTCGGTCACCACCGACAGTGCCGTGGACACCCTGCCGGCCGGTGCCGAGTCCACCAAGGTGGCGGTGCTGGACGACAGTCTCCCCGGCGGTGACAACAGCACGTTCGTCTTCGTGTACCACCGCGCCGGCGGCTTGACCGACGCCGACCGTGCGACGGTCGAGCGCCACTACAACACCCTTGCCAAGCAGTACCCGCCCAAGGCGAGGACGGCGGCCGACGAGGACGACGAGGGCTCACCGGTCAGTCCCTCCACCGACCGCCAGGCGATGCTGTTCACCCTCGACGTGAGCCTGGCCTACGGCCCACCGGAGGACCTCGTCGGCCCGTTGCGTGACGCCGCGAAGGACCGCCCCTCCGGTCTGGAACTCGACGTGACCGGCCCGGGCGCGATCGACGGCATCGACGTGCAGGTCCTCCTCACCACCATCGTCGTCGTCACGCTCCTGCTCATCCTCACCTACCGCAGCCCGGTGTTGTGGATCATCCCGCTGGTGGCCGTCGGCGCGGCCGCACTGACCTCGATGGGCACCGTCTACCTGCTCGTCAAGGGCTTCGGCATCGTGGTCAACGACCAGAACAACGCGCTGCTGACGATCCTGGTATTCGGCGTCGGCACGGACTACGCGCTGTTGCTCATCGCTCGATACCGGGAGGCACTGCACCACCATGAGAACGTCCGGGTCGCGATGGTCCACGCGCTCCGCGGCGCGGCACCGGCCATCGTCGCGTCCGCGGCCACCGTGGTCGCCGGCCTGCTCTGCCTGCTCGTCGCGGACCTGAACAGCACCAGCGGGTTGGGCCCGATCGGTGCGGCCGGCATCGTGTGCGCGCTGGTGGCCATGCTGACGCTGTTCCCGGCGGTGCTCGTGGTGCTCGGCAGGCGGATCTTCTGGCCGGCCGTACCGCGGTTCGACACGGCCATGGAGGAGAAGCCGGGGCTGTGGGGACGGCTCGGCACCGCCATCAGCCGCCGCCGGTGGCTGGCGGCGCTCGGCTCACTCGGAGTCCTCGGCGTGCTCGCCCTCGGGCTGACGGGCAACACCGGCGCCCTGCGGGAGCAGGACCAGTTCCTGTCCGCGCCGGAATCGGTCACCGGCTTCACCGTGCTGCGCCAGCACTTCCCGGAGCTCGGCGGCCAGCCGATGACGGTCTTCACGCGACCGGCGCACCAGGAGCGGGTGCTCGACGTCGTCAAGGACACCCGCGGGGTGGCTCTGGCCATCCCGGAGCAGACCAGCGGTGGCTGGGCCAACATCTCCGTGTTCCCGAAGGACGCGCCGGACACGGTCGCGGAGTACGACACGATCAAGCGGGTGCGCACCGCCGTGCACGCGGTGAGCGGGGCGGAGGCAATCGTCGGCGGGCCGAGTGCGGAGAACCTCGACACCGAGGTGACCACCAAGCACGACGAGAAACTGGTGATCCCGCTGGTGCTCGCCGTCGTCCTGATCGTCCTCGGGCTGCTGCTGCGCGCGGTCCTGGCCCCGCTGGTCCTGATGGCCACCGTGATCGTCTCGTTCGCCGCGGCCTTCGGCGGCAGCGTGTTCGTCTTCGACACGATCCTCGGGTTCAAGGGAATCGACTACTCGGTGCCGCTGCTGGCATTCCTGTTCCTGGTGGCACTCGGCGTCGACTACAACATCTTCCTGGCCAGCCGGGCCCGGGAGGAGACCGTGCGTCTCGGCACCAGAGAGGGCATGCTCAAAGCCCTCTCCGCCACCGGTGGTGTCATCACCTCGGCAGGCCTGGTCCTGGCGGCCACGTTCGCGGTCCTCGCCACGCTTCCGCTGGTGATGCTGGTCGAGGTCGGGTTCCTGGTCGCCTTCGGCGTGCTGCTCGACGCCTTGCTGGTGCGGTCGGTCCTGGTGCCCGCCCTCACCTTGCTGATCGGCCGCCGGATGTGGTGGCCGAGCCGGCTGTCTCGTCCGGCGGCCGAGGTGCCGGACGCGCAACAGCCGCTCGCCGACGACCAGGAGCCCGCGCTGCAACGGTGAGCGCGGCGGTACGGACGAGATCCGGGACGGGCCCCAGGCCCGTCCCGGTTTTCTCATGGGCCCGACGGTCGCCGCCCTTCGGTCCTGCGCCGTGCGGCCGGGGCTGGGGTCGGCGCACCGTGTCCCGCCCCGACGACGGTGAGCCGGGCGGGCCATGCCTGAGGGCCGCCGCCCCTTTGTCCCGCGCCGCGCCGCCGGAGCGAGTCAGCGCACCGCGGTGTCCTCCCCGGTGTCCTCCCCCGCGGTGAGCCGCGCGATCGGGGCGGGCGGGGCCGCGGCCGGAAGGTGGACCCGGAGCAGCGCGCCACCGCGTGCGGAGCGGGCGACGGCGGCCCGGCCGCCGTGGGCGTCGACGACCCGCTGCACGATCGACAGCCCCAGACCGGATCCCGGCAACGCCCGGGCGCTGTCGGCACGGTAGAACCGGTCGAACACCCGCGCTACGTCGACGGCGTCGATGCCCGGCCCGGCGTCGTCGACCTCAAGCACCGCCGACGCGCCCTCGGCACGGAGCCGGACCTGCACCGGCTGGTCCGCGGGGGACCACTTGCCGGCGTTGTCGATGAGGTTGAGGACCGCCCGCTCAAGCGCGGCGGGACGCCCGCTCACCCACACAGAGGTCACGTCGAGCGCCACCTCCAGGTCGGGCACGCGGGAACCCGCCCGGGTCGCGGCGGCCACCACCACGTCGGCCAGGTCGAGCACCTCGGTGCTCTCGTCGCTGACGTCACCGCGTGCCAGGTCGGTCAGCTCGGCGACAAGGGTGCTCAACTCGGCCACCTGGGCGCCGAGATCGTTGAGCAGCCGGGTCCGGCTCTCCGCCGGCAGCGCGCTGTCCAGGGTGCCGCGCCGATCGAGCCGGATCAGCAGCTCGGCGTTGAGGCGCAGGCTGGTGAGCGGCGTCTTGAGCTCGTGGGCGGCGTCCTCGGCGAGCAGCCGCTGGGCCCGCCGGGAGTCCCGGAGCGCGGCGAGCATGTCGTTGATCGACTGGATCAGCCGCCGGATCTCCCCACCACCCTCATCAGGGATGTCGGCGTCGAGATCCCGGGTGTGCGCGACCCGTACCGCGGCGGCGGTCAGCCGGTCGATCGGTGCCAGCCCGGTCCGCGCCACGGTCCGCCCGACCAGGGCGCCGCCGACCACGCAGAGCAGCCCGATCAGCAGCATGCCGAACCCGAACTGGTTGATGGGGCTGTCGTCGACGACGCGGGCCACCTGGACCGCGCCGTCGCCCGCCCGCAGCGTGTAGATGACGTAGCCGTCCTCATCGCTGTCGTTCGACTCCATCAGGTCGGCCGACGCGCCCTGTGCCACGCGCCCGGCGTCCTCACTGACCGGGGGCAGCGCGGGTTGGCCGGCCGGCGTGCGGATCGAGCCGTCGCGCAGGATGACCCGCACCAGCCGACCTGATCCGGGATACGGCGGTAGTTCGACCTGCGCCAGACCGGCGCGCTCCGCGGTCGCCGCCAGGACACGGGAGTCGGCGCGCAGTTGGCTCTCGGCGGTGTCTTTCAACTCCCAGTCCAGTAGCTCGCTGGCCACCTGGAAGGCCACGAACACACTGACGGCGATGGCCGTCGCCGCGATCACCGTCAGCCTGGCCCGCAGGGACCGCCGACGCCACCATCGGGTCAGCCGGCGCGGTTCCCGGCCGGCGTGCCTGCTCACGGAGGAGTCTCCCGCAACGTGTATCCCAGGCCGCGCAGCGTAAAGAGCAAACGCGGCTCACCCTCCGCCTCCATCTTGCGGCGCAGGTAACTCACGTACACCTGGAGGTTGTTGGCGGTGGAACTCATGCCGAAGCCCCAGATCGCCCCGAACAGCGCGTCGCGGGTCACGACCCGGGTCGCATTGCTCACGAGGACCTCCAGCAGGGAGAACTCGGTCCGGGTCAGGCGCAGTGGCCGCGCGCCCCGCCATGCCTCGAACCGGTCGGGATCGAGCCGGACGTCGGCGAACGACAGGATCTGCGACTCCTCGTCGGCCGGCGCGCGCCGGCGCAGCAAGGCCCGCACCCGGGCCAGCAACTCCTCGGTGGCGAACGGCTTGGGCAGGTAGTCGTCGGCGCCCGCGTCCAGCCCCGCGACCCGGTCGGAGACCTGGTCACGGGCGGTCAGCATCAGCACCGGCAGATCCCGGCCCGCGGCCCGCAACCGCCGGCAGGTCTCCAACCCGCCGAGGCGGGGCATCATCACGTCGAGGAGCAGCAGATCCGGCGCGTCGCCACCGACCCCGTCGAGCACGGCGAAACCGTTGGCCACGGTGCTGGTGTCGTAACCCTCGACCTGGAGCACCCGCTCCAGCGACTCACGGATGGCCGCCTCGTCATCCGCGATCATGATCCGCACGCCGGCCCGCCCCCCTCCAGTCGATGCCTTTTCCGCTCATTGTCCCCGATCAACCTGAGGCCAGTATTAGAGCGTCGCGGGTGCGGTGCCCGCGGGCCGCGCTCTTGAGCATGCCAAAGATCGTGCGTTACGAGGTGAGGCGGACGAGGCGCTGGTAGCGGCTAAGGGCGGCGGCAAGTCCCCCAACGTGCCGGGGAGTTGCAGGCCTGGCGCTCCTAGCGGGAACTGAGTCCGCGCGGGCCGGGTGGACGTCGACGCCTTGCTGATCCGGCCCGTTGGCTGTGTCGCCTTGCCCATGCCCGTGCCCGCCGGGCAGGACCTCGACGCCACCACGCCGCCGCGTGCACTGCGCACCTGGTTCGGCCAAGCGGCGCCTGAACGGCCGCATTAACGTTCGTCTCAGGTTCGCTCGGTAGGAAGTAGGAATCCGGATAAGCGAGGTAACCCGTCGTGTCTTTCAGACGGATGCCGCACGGATACCGCATCCCACAAACGCCCGAGGAGAAACGGACATGACGTCCAACGCAAACCCTGTGAAGCGCCTCACGACAGGACGCCGCGGCTTTCTGGCCGGCACGGCAGCACTAGGCATCGGCGCAGGCTTGTCCACGCATGCCATCGCCTCCCACGTGACAGGGGACGACGAGACTACGGATTTTTCACACCGAGACCGGGACCTGCCCTTCATCGGCACGGAAGAAACCTTTTCCACCCGTGAGTTGATGGTACTGAACGACAGGCTGTTCCTTGAGGACACCGGTCTTGCCGAGCTCGGCCCGCGCCGCATCGGTGCGATGGATAAGGCGGGGCTCAACGTTCAAATCCTCTCCGCACACACGCCAGGCGTGCAGAACGTCAAGGGTCAGAAGGGCATCGATTTTGCGTATCGACTCAACAGGCTGCTCGTCGATGGACCGATGGCCACCTATCCGGGGCGGTTCAAGGCGTTTGCAACCTTGCCTCTGCAGAACCCGGAGGCCTCGGCAGACGAACTGGAACGCACAGTTAGGGAAGATGGCTTCCTGGGATGCCTGACCAATGGAATCATCGGAAAGAAATTCCTCGACCACCCTGACTTCGAGCCCCTGTTGGCGCGTGCCGAAGCCCTTGATGTGCCGATATACATCCACCCGGGCCTGCCGCCGGACGAGGTTTTCGAGATCTACTACAGCAATATGCGGCCGGAATATCAGAAAGAGTTCCAGGACCAGGTTCTCAGCATCTCTGCATATGGATGGCACCAGGAAGTCGTCACTCAGTGCCTCCGAATGATCACCTCAGGAGTATTCGACAGGCATCCCAAGCTGCAGATCATCATCGGCCACATGGGAGAGGGCCTTCCGTTCTTCTACGAACGCGTCGTGGAGAAGATGAGCGAAGTGACCAAGAAGAGCCTGGACAAGCCGTTCGAGCAGTATTTTCAGGACAACTTCTGGTTCACCACCAGCGCATTCCCCCAGACCGAACTGCTCAATCTCCTACTGAGGCACATAAGTGTGGATCGAGTGATGTTCGCAACCGACTACCCGTTCGCAGATATGAAAACTCAAACCGATTGGTTCCGGGGAGTCGCTTTGCCGCGCGAAGCCAAGGAAAAAATTGCGTTCCGAAATGCGGAAAAATTGTTCGGAATCAAAGTCTGACACGTCCCGACAGGCAGAACGATGCCCATGCAGTGACGCGTCGGCGTCGGCGGAAGTGAAGAGTGCTTTGGCTGTCAGGCGAGAGTGCAGCCAAAGCATGCGATCAGCTCAGGCCCCGGGGTTGATGACGTAGATCGACCTGCCGTTTCGGGGCCCGAGGTGCCGCCGATCATCGCCTCAACTCGGGGTGTGCCCGCGGACCGTTGCGCGGAAGGCGATCGGCGTCTGGCCGGTGCGGTGGTGGAAGTACTTGCTGAAGTGGGTGGCGCTGGAGAAGCCGAGGCGATCGGCGATTCGGGCGGCACTCTGATCGCTGTGGGCCAGGAGACGCTTGGCTTCGAGGGCGACGCGGCGGTCGATGAACTCCTTGGCGCCCAGGCCGATTGAGGCGAGGGTGGCGCGCGCGAGGGTGCGGGCCGAGTAGCCGAGCGCGTCGGCGTAGTCCTCCACCTGGCGGGTACGGGCGAAGTCCTTTTCCACCGCATCACGGAAACGCAGATAGATGGTGTCGGGCTCGGGGGCGGGGCTGCCGACCGGCGCGGTGAGGTGGGCCAGCCGCAGGACGAGGACAGCCAGCAGGTGGCGCAGGGCCGCGGTGTGAATCTCCAGAGGCAGGCGTCCGAGGGCGTAGAACTCGGCGGCGAGATGCTCGGCCGCCAGGTGAAGAGCCCTGGCGTCCTCGGGCAGGGGCCGGCGCAGGATCGGCGCGTGCGGATCCTCCACGTGGGCGCCGGTGGTGGTGGCCGGATCGAGGAAGTCCTGTCGGAACAGGATCAGGCTGCCCTCGGCGTGGGTGAGGTCACCCCACTGCTGCACCTGGCCGGGGCGGACCCACAGCCAGGAGCCGGGTTCGAGGGCGTAGGCGGTGAAGTCCACCGTGTGACAGAGCGTTCCGCCGGTGAGGGTGATCAGGTGGTGGAAGTCCGGACGCTGAGGGGCCGTGAGCCGCTCGACCGGTAAGCGGTGGCGCAGGTCGGCGAGGGACAGCACTTCGACGCCGCCCGGGGTGCCGACGGGCGCCGCGAAGGAGATCTCCTTGATCCTGCGGTCGGCATCATGTCGGTTTTTGACCATCACCAGTCGCCTGCGTATCCGATTCGGGCTGTTCAGCGACTCTAGCGTGGAGCTGTCAGCTCATCCGGCATACATCGATGTCGGAAAGAAGTAAGAACGCGGCAGGAGAGGAGGCGTGTGATGCTTTCGGCGGAGCGGGCCTGCCTGACGTACGCGTTCGACGCGTACTGTGCCTGGTGCTACGGCTTCGGCCCAACTGTGCGGGCCCTCGCCGAGGACAACGCTCACCGCACCAGGCTCAGCGCAGGCGTAGTGTCGGCCAGCCTCTACACCGGCGCCCGGGCGCTGCCGGTGGCGGCCTATCCGCACCTGCCCGCCGAACGCGGCACCATCACCCGGCTGACCGAGGCCGATTTCGGCACGCGCTACGACCGTGCCGTGTCGCGGGGAACAACCGTGCTCGACTCCACCCACGCGGCGGCAGGACTGGCCGCGCTGCGCGAGCAGCCCGGATCAGCGAACTGGACGCGGCCGAAGCCATGCATGGGGGCCTGGTTCGTCGACAGCGGCAGCCTGTCCGACGTACAGGTCCATCCGGGCATAACCGTCGAGCTCGGCCTGGACGCGGACGCCGTGAGCGCGGCATACACGTCCCCGTCCGGCCGGGTGCGGGCCCGCGCCGACTTCCGCACACTGCGTCGCCTGCGCGTCACCTGCGCATCCTCTGCTATCCGACGCTGCTGGACACCGCGCACGGTGCCGACCACATGGGTGGCGCAGCCTCCACCGCCGCCTCCCTGACCTCCGTACTCGACCAGCGGCTGACCACGACCATCCCCAAGTCCCCATCCATGAAATGCCCTTGCTAGGAGAACCGTCATGAGCGACGCCAAGAACACCGTCCTGACCGCGGCCGGCGAACTGTTCGGCCAGAAGGACCCGAGCGCGGTGGACCGCTGGGTCGCCGCCGACTACACCCAGCACAGCACCCTGGCCGCCGATGGCCCCGAGGCCCTGCGCCAGTTGGTCGCAGGCCTGCCGGAAGGCTTCCGCTACGAAGGTGCCCGAGTGATCGCCGACGGCGACCTGGTCGCCCTGCACGGCACGTATCACGGCTTCGGGCCCGACCCGCTCGTCGCCTTCGACATCTTCCGCGTCGACGCCGACGGCAAGCTCGCCGAGCACTGGGACGCACTGACCCCGATGGTCACCGACACCGCCTCCGGGCGCTCGCAGACCGATGGCCCCACCGAGGTCACCGCGCCCGAACAGACCGAGGCCAACCGAGCCCTGGTCGCCGAGTTCGCGCAGAAGGTCCTGGTCGGCGCCAACTACTCGGTGCTCACCGACTACATCTCCACCGAGACGTACAACCAGCACAACCCGGAGGCCGCCGACGGCCTCGACGGCTTCGGCGCCGCCGCCGCGAAGTGGGCCGAGCAGGGCAAGAACCTCGTCTACAAGACCGTCCACAAGGTCATCGCCGAGGGCGAGTTCGTTCTACTCCAGTCCGAGGGCGAGTTCGGCGTCCCCGTCGCGTACTACGACCTCTTCCGCGTCCACGGCGGCAAGATCGCCGAGCACTGGGACGTCATCTCCCCCATCCCGGCCGAGCTGCCCCACGACAACGATCTGTTCTGAAAGCCGCGCACCGCCGACAGAAACAAAACGCGATGAGTAAGCCCACCTGCGCCGGGAGGATCTTCATCTTCCACGTCGACACCGGGGGTCGTCTTCTTCAGGACCTACGCGGCCGACGGCATCACCCTCCACTACAAGACCCTTGAAGGCCCGGCCCAAGGCGCCGAGGGGACTGTCACCCTCCACACCACCGAGGTGGCCCCCGGCCCGTTCGTGCTCGACCGGGCCGAGAGGTCCGGCACGACGGCCACCCACCTCATGAGCCTCAACGCCCGGACCGTCCACGCCTTGTGGGCCTACGAGACGGACGACGGCCGCGTCGCCGAACCGCACACCGGATCCCTCGAACCCGCCTGAGGGGCCCTCACCTGCCGCCCTGCCCCCATCATCGGCCCATGGTGAGGGCATGGCGGCGTGCCGTTCGCCAGATATGCCTCACCTTCGACCCGTCACGTACCCACTGTCCGAAGGGCCACCGTGTACCCGACCCCGCTGCCGCTCCCCGCCTACCGCGCCGCCATCGCCTTGGACGAGCCGTTCCGGCCCGACGCCGGCCACGACACAGACGACCTGGCCGCCGACCTGGTCCGCGAGGCACTCGGCCTGTTGGGCGACGACCCGACGGCAGCGAGGGCCGGGCTGCGTCCCGGCGCAGCGGACCGGATCGACGACGCCGCCGCCCGGCGGCTCCTGCGTGCCGTGCTGACGGTCCGGCAACCGGCCCCGCTGCCAGCTCGGGCCGCCCGCGTCCTGGACGCGCTGTTGACCGGCGAACGCCTGGCGCGCGACACCACCGACGCGGCCTCGCTGCCCACCGTCCGCGCCACGCTCCCTCATGCCGCGTACCGGGCCGCCGACCGTACGGTGCTGTGGCAGGGCGACCTCACCACCCTCGGCGTGGACGCCGTCGTGAACGCCGCCAACAGTGCCCTGCTCGGATGCTTCCGGCCGATGCACCCGTGCGTCGACAACGCCTTCCACGCCGCGGCCGGCCCCCGCCTGCGCGACGACTGCCACGCGATCATGTCCCTGCAGGGCCATCCGGAGCCGACCGGCACCGCCAAGATCACCCGCGGCTACCACCTGTCCGCCCGCTACGTCCTGCACACGGTCGGCCCGATCGTCGACGGTCCCGTGCTCCCGCACCACCAACAGGCGCTGGCGGCCTCCTACCGTGCCTGCCTCGACCTAGCCGCCGAGATGGGCGGCATACGAGGTGTGGCGTTCTGCGGCATCAGCACCGGCGTCTTCGGCTATCCCAAGACGCCCGCCGCCCGCATCGCCCTGGAGACCGTGGCCGAATGGCTCGACCTGCACCCCGAGCGGCTCGACCGCGTGATCTTCAACGTGTACGCGGACGACGATCTCGCCGCCTACGTCCACGCACTCACCGAAGGAACCCAGCCCCGATGACCCCGCCCGCCTTCGACTTGGAATCCGCCGCCGAAACGATACGCACCTGGCTCGGCGAGGCCGACCGCGTCCTGATCACCGCCGGAGCCGGACTCAGCGCAGCCGCCGGATACGACTACGGCGACGAAGACCGCTTCCGGGAACTCTTCCCCGCCCTGCACCGCCTCGGCCTGCGCTCCCGCTACCTCGTCGGTGTCCCTCTGCCGCCCGAACTGTGGTGGGGCTACTGGGCCGTCCACATCGATGACATCCGCTTCTCCCCGGAACCCAACCCCCTCTATCAGCAGCTGAGGTCCCTCGTCGGCGACAAGGACCACTGGGTGATGACGTCCAACGTGGACGCCCTCTTCGCCCGGGGCGGCTTCCACCCCGACCGGATCTTCACCCCGCAGGGCGACTACGGCCGCTACCAGTGCACGACCCCCTGCACCCCGACCACCTTCGACAGCCGCCCCCTCGTCGCACAGCTCCTCGCCGCGTACGACCCTGCCACCGGCGCCGTCACCGGGCCCCTGCCCAGCTGCCCCAACTGCGGCGGCGAGGTCGAGATCAACGTTCGCATCGGCCCCGGGTTCGTCGACGACCCCTATCTCCCCTCGGGCCGCCGACTCCAGGACTGGCTGGTGACCGGGGCGGACGCCCGCCTGCTCATTCTTGAGTTCGGCGCCGGATTCAACACCCCTGGTGTCATCCGATGGCCGGGCGAGAATCTCACCCGCCAGATCCCCCACGCACGCCTCGTACGCGTCAACCCCACCCACCCCGAAACACCCGCCGACCTCACCGGCCGGACCCTGTCCGTCCCGGCCGAGGCCGACCGGCTGCTTGACCAACTCACCGTGCCGCACCCGGCACCCGACCCTATGGCGGCATCATGAGCGACCCGGAGAAGAACAAGACCACGGCTCAGGCCTTCTACGACCTGATGTTCAACCAGTGCCGCCCCGGCGAGGCCATCAACCAGTACGCGGGAGACATCTACATCCAGCACAACCCCCATGTCGGCGACGGAAAGCAGGCGTTCATCGACTACTTCGAGCGCATGGCCGCCGAATACCCCGGCAAGCGGGTCGAGGTGAAGCGCGCCTTCGCCGAAGGCGACCACGTGATCCTGCACTGCCACCAGACCTGGCCCGACGAGGAGTACGCCGGCATCGACATCTTCCGCTTCGATGCAGACGGCAAGATCGTCGAACACTGGGACGTCCTCCAGGTGATCCCACCCACCTCAAAGAACACCAACACCATGTTCTGACCCGCGCCCCGCCCACGCCGCACTGCAACACGCACACGCAACCACCAACGCCCCCGCACGGGGCAGAACGCTGGCGGCACGATCGGCCCGCACTTCCGGCTGCACCCGCTTGCCGCCGCCAGCCCCTCGGGTCCGGTGCGGCGAGGGCCAAGTCGTGCAGCCGGGTGCACCGAGGGTGGCCCCGGGAAACGCTCCGGGGCGATCCCCGGGATCACCGGGTCACCACCGGCCGCAGAAAAGCCTGCTCTGCTGGCGGACGACGTCGGCATCGCAAAGAAGAGCTCGGGGCGAGCGGATCGGTCCGCTCGCCCCGAGTTCGGTCGCCGCTCCCTGCTAGGCGGCCGGAGTGACGCC
>NZ_JBHWZP010000106.1:0-27620 GCF_042728395.1 Streptomyces sp. NPDC060205 | reverse complement strand
GCCGCCATGTCAGCACCCCACGGCGCACCTCCGCAACGCGACGAGCGGGCCTACGATCCCACACCACCCACGACGCACGGATCTTGGCAGACCGTCTACTGCCGAAGCAAGCTCAGGATAGAACGTTCGGTGTTGACGCGAACGCCTCCCCTCATGCATGCTTCCGCATAAGAACGAACGTTCTGCACCTCGACGGGCGACGCTTCGATGCGTCTCCTTCGAGCTCTCAACCCTGCCGAACATCGGGCTATTTTCATGACACGACCGGAGAAATACGTGAAGGAGGAAAAGAATTCGCTGGCATCATCCCCAAAATGAAGGGACTCACGTAAGCAAGAAAGAGATCGAAAGGAATGAAGTATGAAACTTAACCGGTTTTCCGACCGCGTCGCACTGATCACTGGGGGCGGGTCCGGCATGGGGGCCGCGATCGCTCTACGGCTCGCCGAAGAAGGCGCGACGGTAGTCGTCGCCAGCCGTGATACGGAGAAATTGAGCCGCACCGTCGACCAAGCCCGTGAGGGCAGCACGATCGTCCAGCGAGTGGTGGACGTCCGAGACGAGGCGGCTGTGGTCGAGCTGGTCGACGGAACGGTTCAATCGTTCGGCCGCCTGGACGTCCTTGTGAACTGCGCGGGTACGAGCGACATCGGTTTGCTCGCCGGGCTGGATGAGCAGACCTGGCAGGACATCATCGCCGTCAACGCGGGCGCGGTCCTCTACACAGCCAAGGCTGCGATCCCACATCTGGAGCGGACTCGGGGCAACATCGTGAATGTCGGCTCGTCCAACGCACTGCACAGCAACTACGGCCAGCCCGCCTACGGCGCCGCCAAGAGCGCCGCGGAAAGTCTGAGCGCCAGCATCGCGATTGAATACGGCGCGAAGGGAATTCGCTCAAATACGGTGCACCCGGGCGTGATCTATCCGACAGGCATGACCGGGTTCATGGGTGACATCCCGGGCGCCGTCGAGGCGTATTCAGCGCACATTCCCATGCGCCGCATGGGTACACCCGAGGAAATCGCCGCCGTCGTCGCCTTTCTGGCTAGTTCTGAAGCCAGCTACGTCAATGGTGCAGCCATCACGGTCGACGGCGGACTCAACCGCGTCATGCACCTTCCCCCGACTGTGAGCGTCTGAGTCAGCTTTTTGAGTGCAATGGACGGGGACTGTGTCCGTTGCGGATGTGCTCGCAGACCTGATGGTCGACCGAGGAAACCCAGGATCGTTTAGCAATCGGGCTCCGGTATCCGCACATGCTGTGCACCAGACGGGTGTCCTAGGAGGCGGATATCCAGGGGCGATCGTCAGCCGTGTCTCGTGCAGGTGACCGGCACATGGGTTGCGCCCCGCGGATGCCGCGGCGGAGGTGACCGGCATGACGGTTTTCCGCCCACTTCAGCCAGTGCCCGCGCCGCCCGACTACTCAAGGTAATCCACATGCATCTGCCGTCCCTGCGGCCGGGTGAGCCGAAGCACTCCTCACACGACGACGCCGGTCTACGACTCTGGCCAGTTCTGGCGTCACTGTTCCTGATCAATGTGTTCGGCTACGCAGCGATCGGCGGAGTGCTTTCCGTCCTGTTGCCGACGCAGGTCAGACACATCGCCGGAGACTCAGCCCCCTCGACTTTGGCGCTCATCACCGGAGTCAGCGCGATCGCTTCCCTTGCTGTGCCACCCGTGATCGGTCTGCTCTCCGACCGCACCCGAAGCCGGTGGGGACGACGGACCCCGTGGATCCTGTTCGGCGGCCTCGCGACGGCCGTTTCCCTCCTCCTGCTGGGCGCCGTCGGATCGGTTGCCGGGCTGCTCATCGGCTGGTTCCTGGTCCAGGGCACCGTGAACATCGGACTCAACGTCGTCCTGGCGGCGATCCCGGATCGAATCCCACCGCACCGCCACGGTCTCGCCAGCACCGTGCAAGGCCTGGGCCTGCCCGTCGGAAGTGTCATTGGAGTACAGCTCGGGGCGTTGTTCGTGGATTCCGCTGCGCTTGGCTACGGGCTACTGGCCACGGCCTTTGCGCTCGCCTCGGCAGTCTCGGCCTGGCTGGCCCGGGAGGTGCGGCACAGTCCGCCCGAACGGCATAGGCCGCGGAGCGCCAGTGCAGAATTGCGGCAGATGTTCGCCGGCCTCACCTTCAGCGACTACCGCTGGGTGTTCGTCTCCCGAACCGTCCTTTACCTCGGCTACAACATGGTCAACGGATTCACCCTTTACATCCTGCAGGATTTCATAGCGCCCCCACTGGGCGTGACGGCGGCCGAAGGCGTTGCCACCGCACTGACGATCAGCCTGGTCTTTGTCACAGTGGGTACTGCCTGCGCAGGGCCCCTCGTGGATCGCTTCGGACGGCACCGCGGTTTTGTGCTGATGTCATCGCTGCTGCTTTCCGGTGCGTTGTTCATCCCTCTCGGGTGGCAGACGTGGTCTGCGTTCCTGGTCTGCACCGCGCTGAGCGGACTCGCTCTAGGGCTCTACCTCGGGGTGGACCTGGCACTGGCGACACTCGTACTGCCGAAAACCGGTGACGCGGGCCGTGACCTCGGCGTATTCCACATCGCCTTGACCGCGCCTCAGGTCATCGCCCCTTTCATCGCATCACTAGCGGTGACGCTGCTCGGCGGCTATCCGACGCTCTTCCTTCTCGGCGGCTCCATCGCACTGATCGGATCCCTTGCGGTCCTGCGTGTCAGTCCGCAGCCCGTGTTCACGCAGCACACTCATCGGGAGACTCCATGACCGACAATCAGGATTCCGCATCGTCGGCAGCAGCCGCTCAGGCGGCGGTTCGCCGACTCAGCGGATTGCCGGAACACGCGGTCAGAGTCACCATCACCGCGCAGATCAACGATGGATTCCATGTCCGATCGAGCGGAGGCAAGCTGGTCATCACCGCCTCCGGCGCCGGTACGGCCGTCGCCGGCTACGCCTCGTTCGCACGCCGCACCGGTGTCGCGCACGTCTCGCGTCTCGGCACCCGGCCGGTCGCCCGCGACTTGCCTGAGGGAGCGGTGGTTTCCGGCGATGCGATGTTCGACCGACGGGTCGCTTACAACCTGACCGTCGGCGGGTACACGACCCCGTTCTACCACTGGGCGCAATGGGAACATGAGATCGATCTTCTCGCGGCAGGTGGAGTGAACGCAGCTCATCTCACTCTTGGCCAGGAGTTGGCCTATCTGAAAACATTCCTGCGCTACGGATACGACGAGCGGGAAATCCTGCAGTGGCTGGGACCGCCATCGCACCAGCCGTGGCTCTGGCTGAACAATATCCAGAACTTCGGCCGCGGTACCAGCAGGATCCTCATCAACAACCGCGCGACGCTGGCCCGTAGAGTGATCGAGCGAATGCAGGAACTCGATATCTGTCCGATCCTGCCGGGTTTCAGCGGTACGGTTCCGCCTGATTTCAGCAAGCACCAAGCGAGTGCCCGTACAGTATCGCAAGGCCGCTGGTTCAAGGACGTCGCCGGCCCGGTACGGCCTGACTGGCTCGACACGACCACCGAAGCCTACGCATCCGTGGCAGCGACGTTCTACAACGAGCAACGAGCCGCGTTCGGTACGACCGGAATGTGGGCAGTGGACCTGATCCACGAGGGCGGCACCACCGGAGGCACTGATCTCGGCTCGGCGGCCCGCGGGGTACAGAAGGCGATGACGGTTGCACATCCGGACGCCACTTGGGTCATGCAGGCTTGGGCCGGGAATCCTCGTCGTGAACTGCTCGAAGCCATCGACACCGATCGCGTCCTCGTGATCGACCTCACCGGTGAGCACCACCACGAGGACGGGTTCGGCGGAACGGACTGGGTGCTGGGCATCTTGCCCAACTACGGGGGTCGTACGGCCCTGTACGGTGACCTGGCGGACGTGGCGGCTCTGCCCCTCCGGTGGCGTCATGGCCACAGGGCACCCGGGTTGGTCGGGCTCGCCAATATGGCCGAGGGCGTCGGGAACAACCCTGTCCTGTGGGACCTTTT
Organism: Streptomyces sp. NPDC060205; assembly: GCF_042728395.1. Lineage (NCBI taxonomy): Bacteria > Bacillati > Actinomycetota > Actinomycetes > Kitasatosporales > Streptomycetaceae > Streptomyces > Streptomyces sp. NPDC060205. The sequence goes on along the minus strand of NZ_JBHWZP010000106.1, from coordinate 23,626 downwards.
CCACGACCTCACCTGGGCTGGCCGGCCCATCGACCTGCGCTCGTGGGTTCAGGAGTGGACGGCATCGCGCTACGGCGCAGCGGACCCACAAGCCAACGAGGCATGGCGCATCCTGCTGCGCACCGCCTACGGACCATGGCGGCACGGCGCACAGGGCACCCTTCCCGCAGAGACCGTGCAGGCTTTGGCGGGCATCCCGGTCGACGCCACAGATGTGCACGGCGCACCCGAGTTCGCCGCGACTCTCCTCCAGGTGGCGGACGCCATGACCGAAGCCGTCCCGCCCTACGCCAGCACCGATTCGGTGATCGCAGCCGTGCCGAGTCTGGACGCGAACCAGGCCAGTCTGATGGGTCCGCGAGCCGCCGCCTATCCGGACGGAGCACTGATCCCGGCGCTGCGGGCACTGCTGGACGCCGCCGAGCGGTTGGACTCCCCAGGCATGTCCTACGATCTCGTGGACCTCGCACGCCAGGTCGCGGACGACGTGGCACGGACCGCCCTGCGCAAAGTCGCATCCGCCGCACGCTCACGTGATCTCACGGCCTTCGACGACGCCACACGGCACCTGCTCGACCTGATCGACGCGCAGGACGTCGTGCTCGCCACGAACGAACACTTTCTGCTTGGCAGATGGCTGGCCGACGCCCGAGCATGGGGCACCGACGAGGAGGAGAGTCGCTACCTCTCCATGGAGGCGAAGCGCCTCCTGACCTCCTGGGGCTATGAGGACTCAACCGTTCTGACCGAATACGCAACCCGCTCCTGGGCCGGTCTCGTGGGCGATTACTACCGCGCCCGCTGGTCTCTGTGGCTCGACGAAGTCCGCGCAACCCTCGTCGGCGGGACAACGAAGCCTGTCAATTGGTACAGCAAGGCGGACCAGTGGAACCGGGCGGAAACCAACTACCCCGACCGTCCGAACGGGGACACGCGGTCGGCCGCAGCTGCTGTCCTTGCTCTCGCTGTGCGAACCGTCCAGGACTCGTGAGGACACGGGTGGTGGCCAGACATCGCTGCCGGACCTCATGAGGCCTCCCGCAAGGTTCGGGGGGCGTCATCTGAACGGGCCTGCCGGCCGCGCCGACATGATCCAGCTCGCGAACGCCGTCGGTGAGGACCGGTAGGGGCGCGCCGCGGCAGGGGCTTGGCGTCGACGATTCGGTACCGCTCCGGCAACGGCGGACCAAGACCTTCTTGACTCGACGCCACTCCCCCGTAGCCGGGCCCGCAGCGCCCTGTCCGCACGGCGCGCGATCAGATCACTGGCACCGGGTGCCGGCGCAGCTTGCCGAGGTCGCCGCCGAAGATGCCGGGCAAGGCACCGGCCACCGCCTCGTGCGGGGTGCCGGGGGCGACGGCGCTCACGCGCTCCAGACGGTCGTACTGCTCCTGGGTCAGGTCGAGGTCGAGCGCGGCGAGGTAACCGTCGAGTTGCGCTGTGGTGCGCGCGCCGACCACGGGGATCAACGCCGTCGCGCTGCGGGCCGCCCTGCCGCGCAGCCAGGCCACGGACACCTGGGCGGCGCTCGCGCCACACTCGTCGGCGATTTCGAGGACGGTGTCCAGGACGGCCGTGGTGTGCGTGGTCTCGGGGCGCTCGATGCGTCGGCTGTCGGTGTCACCCTGCCGGTACTTGCCGGTGAGCAGACCGCCGGCCAGCGGCGAGTAGAGGGTGGCGCCGAGCCCGAACGCCTCCGCCATGGGCAGCAGTTCACGCTCCCCGGTGCGCTCGGCGAGGCTGTACTCGATCTGGATGCCGAGGACAGGAGCGCGGCCACGCAGGGTGGCGGAGGTCGCGGCGGCCGCCACCCTCCATGCCGGGAAGTTGGACAGGCCGCCGTAGCGGATCTTTCCGGCTCGCACCAGGTCGTCGAAGGCGGTGACGATCTCCTCGACCGGGGTGATGGTGTCGGGCAGGTGGGCATAGAACACGTCGATGTAGTCGGTCCGCAGCCGCCGCAGGCTGGCCTCCAACGACCGGATCATTGTCTTGCGGCCGTTGCCGGCGGAGCCGATGCCGCTCAGTCCGTCGCTGCCGGAGGTGTACTTGGTGGCCAGGACGAACCGCTCGCGATCGGTGCCCAGCAGTTCGCCGACGACCGTCTCGGACTGCCCGCCCTGGTAGCGGTCGGCGGTGTCGACGAAGGTGCCGCCCGCCTCGGCGAACGCCTCGAAGACAGCCCTCGCCGTGGCGGGCGGAGCGGGGGCGTCCGGCCTGGTGCCGAAGGTGGCGGTGCCGAGGGCGAGTTCGGACACACGTAGGCCTGTGCCGCGCCCGAAGGTGGTGTGAAGCATGACGGTGTCTCCGGGATGAGGTGTCGGATGGGACGAACATCGGATGCCGGACACAAACCGGAATCCGATTCCTCCACCTTAGCGGAATCGGATTCCGGTAAGGTGGGGGCACCTGGGAAGAGCATCACGAGCACGAGGAGGACCCGCGGTGGTGGACGACGGCCATGCCACGCCACCGGCTGACCGGCCTCTGCGCGCCCATGCCCAGCGCAACCGTGACGCGCTCCTCCTCGCCGCGCGTGACGCCTTCACCGCCGGTGAGGCGGACATCCGGGTGGAGGAGATCGCCCGCCGTGCGGGGGTCGGTGTCGGAACCTTCTACCGGCACTTCCCCACCCGCGAGGCCGTCGTCGAGGCCGTCTACGACGAGCGGGTGCGGGGCATGTGCGCCCAGGTGCCCGCCCTGTTGGCGACCGACCCGCCCCACGAGGTCCTGCGCGCGTTCCTGGAACAGCTGATCCAGCACGCCGTGGACAGCCGCAGCATGGCCGCCGCGCTGAAGACGCTGATGGACCTTGGCTCTCCGGTGTTCAACCATGGCCGCGCGACCATGGTCGACACAATCAGGCAACTGCTGGCCGCCGGGGTTGCCGCCGGGACGATCCGCGCCGACATCACCGCAGACACCGTATTCCGCGCCATGGGCGGCGTCTGCGCCTCACACGGTCAGCCCGGCTGGGAGGACGGCGCCCGGGAGGTCGTAGGCCTGATCTACGACGGTCTGCGGCATACCGCGCCCCGCTCCTGAGTCCGACCGCCCTACCTGGACCTGTACGAGTGCCGCCATTGTGCATTGACTGTTGCCGCGTCGGCGAGGTCGTTCACGTGGCGGACTTTGGGGCATGAGCGGTAGGGCCGTCGATCGGGAGGGGAAGGGTGTCAGCCCTGGCGGCTGGGGAGCATGGCCAGGGCCTGGGACCGCTGGGCGACGAGGTCGTCGTAGGTGCCGTCGCGCTCGGCCCAGCGGTGCATGAGGACGCCCTTCACGAGGATTTCGTCAGGGGTGGGGTTCTCCGAGAGCAGGTGCATGACCTCAGTGGCGAAGTCGTCGAGTGGCAGCGCGTGCGGGTTGACCTTCTCCTGGCCCGCCGTGGCGACGGCCGGGGGGACGAGTTCGACGACACCGACACCGGTGCCGTCGAGCTGCGCGCGCAGTGCCTCGGAGTAGGCGTGCACCGCGGCCTTCGAGGCGGCGTAACTGGGCATGGGCGGGAACGGCAGGAAGGCGATGCCGGAAGTGACGGTGATGAAGGTGCCGGCGCCCCGCTGGATCAGGTGGGGGGTGAAGGCGTCGATGACCCGGATGGTGCCGAGCAGATTGGTGTCGATCGTCGTTGCTGCGTCCTCGAAGTGCGCGGGATCGCGGAGATCCTCCAGGAGCATGACCCCCGACATCGTCACGACGGTGTCCAGCTCGGGGTACCGGGCGAGCGTTGCGTCGCGGGCAGAGGCGACGGAGGCACTGTCGGTGATGTCGATGCTGATCGTGCCGAGGCCTTCCCCGGCGAGTTCCGCTAGTGCCTCCGGACTGCGGCCGCCGACGGCCACGGTGCTGCCCGCCGCAGCGAACCGCCGGGCCAGCTCTCGCCCGATGCCCGAGGTTCCGCCGACGATGAGAACGGTGCGATTGGAGAGGTCCACGAGGTTTTCCCTTCAGTGCGGCGCGCCGCCGACTTTCAGGCCGCGGCGCGGACAGTGATGCTCTCTGTCTCCTTCGAAACAGTGCTATCGCAGTCTTGGCGACATCGGCCGGGTGTGGCAGGACCCCCGTCTTCCCTGGTCCTGTCAGGGCCCCCTGTGGAAGACGCGCACCGTATTACGGTGTCGATATGAAGGATGAGGAATCCGGTAACCGGCTCGGCAGCTACCTTCGTGCCCGGCGTGAGCTGGTCTCCCCGGCACAGGCAGGACTTCCGCCGGGGGGCAATCGCCGCGTGCCCGGCCTGCGCCGTGAGGAAGTCGCCCTGCTCGCCGGAATCAGTCCTGACTACTACCTTCGGCTGGAACGGGGCCGGGACAAGAACCCCTCACCGCAGGTCCTCGAATCACTCGCGCGGGTCCTCCAGCTCGACGACGTCGAGCAGGCGTATCTGCTCGGCCTCGCGGCGGCACGCCCCAGGGCGCCGCGGCGCAAGCGGCCCGAGCATGTACCAGCGCGGGTGCATGAGCTGCTCGCCCACCTTCAGATCCCCGCGTTCGTCGAAGGGCGCGCGTTCGATGTCCTGGCCTCCAACCCCATGGCGGTGGCGCTCTCCCCTCGTCTGCAGCCCGGCCAGAACCGGCTGCGTTCCCTCCTCCTTGACCCTGAGGAACAGGCCTTCCACCAGGACTGGACGAAAGCCACCGCCGATTTCGTCGCCGCCCTTCGCACCACCATCGGGGACGACACCGACAACCCCCGGTTCATCGAACTCGTCGGCGAACTCGCACTGTCCAGTCAGCGGTTCCGTACCCTGTGGGCCCGCCACGACGTCCGCAATCTTGACGGAGGCACGGCCTCCGTCCACCACCCTGTTGTCGGCGAGCTACGCCTCCACCGCGACAAACTCGCCATCGAGGACGTCATCCTCGTCGTCTACTACCCCGACAAGGACAGCGACAGCGACGAGAAACTGCGGCTCCTCGCCGCACTCTCACACGTCGAGTCCGCCGACACAGCACAGGACAGACCGGCGGACGCTCCGCGCCCGAAGACACCCTGACGAGCACGCGGCCGCCCGAGCGTCGCAACCAGAAGGCCCGCACGCAGCTGCTTCACCGCGGCGCCCATGTACCGATCATGCTGGTCGGCGCGGTGACAGGTAGGTGCAAGCTACGTCCCTGTGCGGTGGGTGTTTCGGGTCGCTGATCGCCACCGTGCCAGGTGGGCCGGCAGAGGAAGTCATCGCCCAAAATTGTTGCCGTGCCCACCGGTCGGGACGTATCACTTGCTGCCGGCCGTGCGCGGTCGACCGGGCCTGAGCCGCGTCAGGCCGCTCAGTCAGGGGATCCTGGCAACTCCGACGTGGAGACCACTTCGCTCCGGGATGGGCGCCGGGCCTTCCTGGTACCACTCGGTGGCGTACACCAGTCCGGGCGCGACGAGTTCGAGACCCTCGAAGAAGGGATCGACCTCATGGCGAGTACGCAACCGGAGTGGGATGGCAGCCTGCTCGTACGCGGCTTCGATCTTTCCCTGCCACTCCGGATGCTGATCAGTTGTCCCGTGCGACAGAAGCAGGAAGCTGCCCGGGGGAAGCGCCTTCACCAGGGTGCTCACGACACCGTACGGGTCCTCGTCGTCGGGCAGGAAGTGAAGGAGCGCGAGCAGCGAAAGAGCTACGGGGCGTTCGAAGTCGAGGTGTGCGCTGGCGCGTTCCAGCAAGTCCATGGGCTGCCGCACATCCGCATGGAGGAAGTCGCTGCTCCCTTGCGGGGTGCTGGTCAGAAGCGCCTGCGCGTGTGGCAGGACGCTCGGGTCGCTGTCGGCGTAGACGATCCGTGCGGCGGGGGCGATCGACTGCACGATCTGATGCAGGTTGGGCTCGGTAGGTATGCCGGAACCGATATCGAGGAACTGATCGACACCCTTCTTCGCCAGCCAGTCGACGGCCCTGCGCATGAACGCCCTGTTCCGGACCGCGTTGCCTCGCGTCTCTGTCGGCAACGCCTCACCGACCTCCCGGTCGACGGGATAGTTGTTCTCGCCGCCCAGCAGCCAGTCATATACCCGTGCGGGATGGGGCTTGGTGTGGTCGACGCTCGGATGAACAGCAGGTTCCACTGGTTCAGACTCCTTCGCATATGAGACCTCCGGCTGCAACAGCCGAAGCCTGACCTGCATTTTCCGCAGGCGGGACTGGATTTTCCGGGTCCCCGTCGCCGACTGGCGTCCGGCGGTCGGACCGAGCACGGCCAGGGCGTCATTGCACGGAACGCAGCATGTACAGGGCCGGGCCCGGGCCCAGTCGTGGGAGAACACTCGGCCTCAGCTTAGGTGCCGCAGGACACTTGTCAAGACCGAACGTTCTATCTTTTGTTCTGGTAGCGTGACACAGACGCGCCGACGATCACATTTCGAGGCACGCGACAACTGAACAACCCACGCACACACCCCCAATCCGCTGCCTCACGACCAAACAAGCACCCGAAGCGAGGCCAAGGAGACACAGGTGGCCACGACTGCCCCGCATCAAGAGTTGGTGCACCAGCTCACGGCCATCGCCGGCGTACGACGCGAACTCGGCCGGATCACTCCACCTGGCTGCTCCGCAGGGTGTGCCACGGCCCTGACCATGCTCAGCCGCCATGGCGCACTCAGCATCGGCCAGCTCACCGAACTACTCGGCGTCGACATGTCGGTCACCAGCCGCTACGTCGCTCAACTCACCATGCTGCACTGGGTTGACCGCAGGCCCGACCCGGCTGACCGGCGCTCACGGATCCTGCGTCTTACCGCCGACGGCCGCGCCCGGTCCGCCGAGCTCAACGAGCTTCGCACCACAGAACTCGCTGCGCGGCTGGCCGACTGGAGCGACCAGGACATCAGCCAACTGGCCTCTCTTCTATCCCGATTTCGCACCGACTTGGCCAGTGCGTGAGCTGAACGGCCCCGGGCGCTGAACAGACCGCTGACACCCGTCACGCCAGCTCGTCCTCCGCCCCATGCTCGCGTCTGCCGCATTCAGAAACCATCGACATCCGGAACCGCTGCCGACAAGAGTCGGCTACCCAATTCAACTGATACGCAAGGAACTTGCCATGCCACCGCCCACCCCTACACAGATCGCCCGCCTCACCACCACACTACGAAAGACCATCCAAGCGGGAGAGGTGCTCACCACCGGACCGGCCTACGACGTCGGCCGAAGCATCTGGAACGGTGCCGTTTCCACCCGCCCCGGAGTGATTGTCCGGTGCGCCGTCCCCGCTGAGGTCCGGGCCGCCGTACTGGCCGCGCGGGAGAACGAAGTTGCTCTGACGGTGCGTGGTGGCGGACACGACTGGGCCGGCAGAGGGCTCAGCGACGGCGGCCTGACCATCGACCTTTCCGGCATGCGCGCGGTCACGGTTGACTCCGTAGCCGAGGTGGCTCACGTGTCGGGAGGCGCCACGGCTGCCGATCTCGTCGCTGCTGCGCAACCCTTCGGCCTGACCGCCGCGACAGGCTCAGCGGGCTCGGTGGGAATGGTGGGCCTGACCCTCGGGGGCGGTTACGGACCGCTGAGTGGTCGCTTCGGACTCGCCCTGGACAATCTGCTGTCCGCGGACGTGGTGCTCGCCGACGGCTCGATCATCACCGTCGACTCCACTCGGGAACCTGACCTGTTCTGGGCCCTGCGCGGCGGCGGCGGCAACTTCGGTGTAGTCACCTCCATGCGCGTACGCCTGCACCGAGTGTCCACTCTGCTGTCCGGCATGGTGCTGTATCCGTGGGAGCAGGTCACGACGGTGCTGACCGGGTTGTCGGACGTTCTGGTGGAGAGTCCGGACGACCTGACGGTGCAGTCCGGCGTCCTGCCAGGCCCCGACGGAAAGCCCATGGTGTTCCTGTCGCCGACTTGGAGCGGCGATGACGCCACTGCTGGGGAACGCGCCCTGGCGCAACTCGGCTCGCTTGGAACGCCCCTCGTCTCCCAGATCGTTGCCACCACCACCGCCGAGATGCTCGCCGGCATCGACGCGCTGTTCCCCTTCGGACGGCACGTCGAGATTCGTCCACGTTCGGTGCGCTCCCTCACCCCAGGCGCGCGTGACGCGCTGACCCTCGCAGGCTCCACGCTGACGTCGCCCTACTCAGCCGTATCCGTGCACAGCCTGCACGGGGCCGCAGCGCGCGTCCCCGTGGAGGACACCGCGTTCGGCGTCCGCACCCCACATCTCATGATCGAGGTCATCGCTATCTGGGATCCCACCGACAGCCGTGCAGCCGAGCACCGAGCCTGGGCCCACAAGGCGAGCAGTGCGTTCGGACCCGACGCGCTACCGGGTGGATACCCCAACCTGCTTGGACCTGATGAGACCGCACAGATTGCCCACGCGTACGGTCCGAACACTTCACGGCTCCTTGCAGTGAAACGTCGCTTCGATCCGAACAACGTCTTCAACGCGATCCCACTGCCGGCCTCAGCGTAGAGAAGTACGCGGCCGGAGCACGTTGCGGGTTCGAGGCGAACGCGCAACGGAGCTCGTCGGTACAAGCAGTCGACCAAGACAGCTCGTACATGACGAGCTCCGTTGCGCGTTCGTTCTGCCCTGCCGTCCGCGGTTACGGCATCACTCGTACGGTGACCGTGGCTGGGGCCGGTTCGCCTCGGGGTAGCTGGGGGAACTGCCCCCGTGACCGGCGAAAGCCCGACAAGCGGCGTCCACCGCGCCCGTCCAGTAGCCGTCCAGCGGGGCGCAGAGCGGCTTTGCCCAACGGGGCCGTCATGGCAGGGGGCCGATGCTGAGCACTACGGCCTTCGTACTGGCCGAGTGCGCCTACGACGCAATCTCAGGGTCAGACGAAGGCCGTTCCCGTACAGGCAGGCTCGCGGTGCCGCAGCAGCCTCGCCTGATGGTCGTTACGGCTTGGAGCCGTTCATGATGTTGGCGATCGGCCCGATGAGGAACCACTTGCCGTCGACACCCTGACCCTTGATCTCGTTGGGGGCGGTGTCGCCCTTGTAGTAGTAGAGCGGGTGGCCACCGTAGGTAACCTGCTTCGCGCCGTCCGTCCGGGTGATGGTGCCCACGTTCTTCGGCACGGTGTACTTGCCCGTCACTGTCACCGGCTTCGTCGTCGTGAGCGGCGGCCACTCCTTGGCGCACTCGTCATAGCAGTTGGACGCCGTCTTCTTGTCCTTGGTGTTCAGGTACAGCGTGCGACCTGCCGGATCGGTGAGCCAGATGCCCGCGCTGCCCTTCGCGGTCTTCAGGACCAGCTTCGATCCTGAGTCAGCAGAATCCGGCGCCGACGAATCCGCCGTCGAGTCCGATCCGGCCGGCTTCGGCGCCGCTGACGTCGTCGAGCCATCGGCCGACGAGTCATCGGAAGAGCTGCTGCACGCTGCCGAGAAGGTCGCCAGGGCGGCGAGGGAGATACCGAGACCAAGCGTGCGCAGTGAAGTCCTGTGGAGCATGACCGTCCTTAATCATTCATGTACGGCGAGAACGACTCGCCAATTTGTATATGTATCGCTCGATACACAGCTGAACTTAGTGTGATCCCGCAGCCAGAGTCAAGACCGAACATTCTATCTCGCTGGTTCGGGTGTGCCAGCTCGGGCACGCCGAGCCGCCGACCAGGCGGGAGCCGCCTTCCGGCTCCAAAACCCGATCAGGCAACCTTCACGGTGATGCTGTGGTAGCCGGTGGAACCGTTCGGCACCACGTCCTGGACGGCCGAGGTCTGCACAGCGCCGGTGGCGTCGGTCGCCCGCACCTTGACCTTGTGCGAGCCCTTGGCAGCGTCCGCCCACTCGTACGACCACTGTCGCCAGGTGTCCGGCGTGTCCGACGCCGCCAGCTTCGCTTCCCGCCAGGCGCCGTTGTCGATCTGCACCTCTACCGCGGCGACGCCGCGGTGGGTCGCCCAGGCCGTGCCGGCGAGGACCACCGGCCCGGCCGGTACCGTCGCCCCGCTCTTCGGCACGTCGATCCGGGACGCGGTCTTGACCGGGGCCTGCGGCGAATAACCACGCGGCGTCCAGTAGGCGTCCGAGGCGGCGAACGTAGTGAGGTTCAGGTCCGTCAACCACTTCGTGGCGGATACGTACCCGTACAGACCGGGGATCAGCATCCTGCACGGGAAGCCATGCTTGACCGGCAGCGCCTCACCGTTCATCGCGACCGCCAGCATCGCCTGCCTGCCGTCGAGTACTGCTTCGACCGGCGAGCCGATCGTCATTCCGTCGGACGAGGTGGACAAGATCATGTCCGTCCCGCGATGGATGCCGGCACGACGCAGCAGCGGCGCCAACGGCGTGCCGAGCCAGCGCGCGTTGCCGACGTACGGGCCGCCCACCTCGTTCGAAACGCAGGTCAAGGTCATGTCGTGTTCCTCGAACCTGTACGAGAGCAGCTCGTCGAAGGTGATCTCGAACGGGCGGTCCACCATGCCGTGGATCTTCAGCTTCCAGTCCCGCGGGTCCACGTGCGGAAGCGTGAGCGCCGTGTCGACCCGGTAGAACTGGGAGGTCGGGGTGATGAAGGACCCGAGCCCGGCCACGTTCGGGTGCGCCGCGGCGGGCGGTTCGGGCAGCACCTTCGCCGGAGTCGGCAGGACCACCTTCGCGCGCGCATCCGAAACGTTGTAGCGCTTCTTGATCCACGCGTTGCCGCCGTATCCCGCCACCAGCGCGCCCGCGCCTGTACCCAGCGTGCCGAACAGGAAGCGGCGCCTCTCGGTCAGCTCGGCGGAGGACTGGGACTCCTTCAGCGACAAGGTCGTCAGCCAACGCAGCGCAACCGCCGCGGCGAGTCCGGCGAGCAGCGAGGGGAACAGCCAACTCGTGTGCGCAGCCGGTCGCGTGACCGCGGCGATCGCGCCGACCACGCCGACCACCGCGGTCAGGATGGTCGCCAGCGTCAGCCGGGTGCGGGCAAGTACGCCGTCGACGGCCGCTGCCAACGCCAACGTCGCATAGACGCCGATCAGCAGCACGGTCTTGTCGTTGCTGCCGAAGTTGCGAATCGCGAACTGCTCAAGCCAGGTGGGCGTGATGCTGATCGCCCAGTTCCCGGCTGCCGTTACCGGCGCAGACGCTTCCCCGGTGGCCACCGCAATCAGTTCACCCACTGCGAGCCCCGCGCCGCCGGCCACCAGCCCGACCAGCACCCCCCGCGCGATCCGCCCGCTGCGCGAGGTCCAGCGCTTCTTCGCTGAAGCGGCACCCTCCTCTTGCCGCGCTTCTCCTTCTTCCAGATCCGGCGCGGACCTGTCGGCCGCCCTGCCCTCCGCACCGCCGGACTGCTGCTCGCTCATACGTTCTCCATCAAGGTCGTGGCCCGGCCCCGGAGTACCGGGCCGGTTGATGCAGGGAAGAGAGGATTCAGAAGGTGATGCCCGCGTCGGCGTCCCCTGAGGTGCACACGCACGGAGAGCCGATGGACTTCACTTTGAGACTGAACGTTCTATCTCGACGTAGCATCACGGCTCTACCCTCACCTGTCAAGAAAGACCGTTCTCCCTCGCCCTACGGTCACGGTGGCCAGCGCTTCGAGAGCGCCGTCACACACCACCTCGTCAGGACACCTCGACCTCGTAGAAGCAGAGATGATCCTTGATCTCGGCCACGTCCGGCTTCGGATCGAGGTACGCCCAGGCCACGTCCGCCGCGTCCGGCAGCGACCAGTACGAGGCGTCGCCTTTGAAGGGACAGTTCGTGCGGGTCTCCGACGGGGTCAGAAGGTCCAGGCGTACGTCCTGAAACGGTATGTAGTACGCGACGGGACTGCCTGCCTCTCGCAGCACCAACGCCTTGTCGCTCTCCGCGAGCACCTGCCCACTCCTCACCGCACGCACTTGTCGGTCGCTCGGCTCGACAGTGATGCGATGTCCTCCGCGCTTGGGAAGTCCCTGGGTCACGGTCATCCTCCTTGGTAGTCAATACTTGTCCGGGCAGCGCAATAGGCAGCCGCGTGTCTACAGCACCTGTGAAAGAACGCGGCCGCCTCTGCGAACATCTGTGTTCCCTCCAGGTCAACGCCACACAGGAACCGTCACCTCAGGGCTCACGGTCACGGATGTCCTGCGTCGCAGGCATTCACCAACGCACTGGCAGGCTTCGAACTCCGCGCATCAACACACCCGGAAGCCACTCCTGCGGCGGTCCGTCGAGGCTGAGGTTCGGGGCGCGCTCCACAAGTGACCGGAGCGCGATGCGCGCTTCCAAGCGGGCCAGGGGCGCGCCGAGGCAATGATGGATGCCGTGGCCGAAGGCGACATGACCGCGGGTGTCCCGTCGGATGTCGAATCGGTCGGGAGCGGCGAAGCGGTCCGCATCGCGGTCAGCGGCCGCCAGTCCGACCAGCACCCACTCGCCCTTCGCGATCGGAACTCCGGCGATCTCCAGGGGCTCGGCGGCGAACCGGTACGTAGCGGTCTCCACCGGCCCTTCGTATCTGAGGGCTTCCTCGACGGTGCCGTGGAGAAGGGTCATGTCGGCGCGCAGGGCGGCCAGTTGATCGGGGTGGGTGAGCAGGGCGTGGACGGCGTTGGTGATGAGATTGACTGTCGTCTCGTGTCCGGCGACCAGTAGGACGAACGCCATGCCGCGCAGTTCGTCGGGCGAGAGCCGATCACCGTCGTCCGCCGTGGTACGGATCAACTCGCTCAGCAGATCGCTGCCGGGCCCGGCACTCCGCTTGTCCTCGATGAGGCCGTCCAAGTAGCTGGCGAGGCGCGCAAAGGCCTCCCGCATGATCTCGGGGTCGGCCGGCATCACTACGTCATTGGAAATCTTGCGGAACTCGGTGCGGTCCAGCTCAGGGACGCCGAGCAGCTCGCAGATCACGGTGATCGGCAGCGGGTAGGCGAAGGACTCGATGAGGTCGGCCTGGCCCTGCGCGAGCATCACGTCCAGGAGGTCGTCGGTGATCTGCTGGATCCGAGGCCTCAGTTCCTCGACGCGGCGCGCCGTGAAAGCGCGCGCGATCAGGCTGCGCAGCCGTGTGTGCTGCGGCGGGTCCGCGATCAGCAGATGCTTGCCGATCAACTCCTCGTCCATGGGCATGAAACCGATCTTGCTCTCGTCTTTGGCGAGTCGTGGATCGGCGAGCGCGGCGCGCGCCTGCCCATGCCCCACGACCAACCAGACCTCCTGGCGAGGATCCGGATCCGGCAGCCGCACCCGATGCACCGGGCCGCGTGCTCGCAATTGCGCGTACACGGGATGCGGGTCCTTTCGGAACCCCTCACCGAACTCTCCCAGGTCAACGATGTTCGTCACGTCATGCCTTTCTCCTGTTGAGGTCGGGCTACCGGGCTCGAACATCGGCACATGCTGCGCGCCGACGGACCGGCTACGTCGTCAGCTCGCCCGGAGCGCCCCTCGACTGGGGGCCGACGGCCAGGACTGCGCCAACGTCACGCCAGGTGCGGTCCGTTGCATCTCGGCGCGCAGGTGCTTCCGCCGCAGTCCGGGCCGCCGCCGCACCTACGCCTCCTGCCGCCAGGTCCGCCCGCCATGCTGCATGCGGCCCCATGTCCCCCCGTCGGAGGCGAACCTCGGAGTGCGCGGCCGGATGGACGAGAGGGCGGACGGCGGACTGCATCCGTTCAGCCAGACCGATCATTCTGCTGAGTGCAACGCTAACGAATGACTTCCCACTTGTAAAGACAGAACGTTCTACCGACCCGTCCCGTCGGCACTCGTCCAAGGCAACTGGACCGATCGGTCGGCACCGGCGGGGACTTCGATCCGCCGCCGCTCCACCCCTCCCCTACTGACGGGCGAGACAGAACGGTTGGTCTTGACACGCGCCAAGTGGCATGCCTAGATTCGAAGTCACAGCGAACGCGCTATTTACAGGAGGCTTAGCAGAACTCCTGCTGCTTCTACGCATAGAAGAACAGCCCTTCTTCTGAGGAGGGTTGGGCTCGTACAGACACGCTCTTCGAGTCGAAAGCAAAATGCGTTGCCTCATCGAACCCTGAGGGCGCATCAGACGTACGCCCGTCGCTCAAATCGTGACAGCGCCCCGCGAATGACTGCGCGAAAGCGTTGAATGCGTCGACCGGTCAGCCGGGTCCACCGGTCTAGCGGCGAGAAGACTTGACCAGCGCATTGCCGCCGTGCGGTATGCACACGCGTGCCAGGTACAGCCGCCCATTCCGGAACGACGCGGCCTCCCTGGCTGTGTTCTCCATACGCTCATCACCACATGTCGTAACGAGAGGCCGTCATGCCTGCGATAGAAACGATTCCTCGTGCCTCCGGAATCCTTCCGCTAGTTGGGCACATCGCGCCTTTGGCTCGCGATCCCCTGGCGTTTGTGTCGAACCTGCACAACTACGGCCCTGTGGCACGTATACGGATGGGAACCAGACACGTCGTAGTGGTGAACGATCCCGCTCTGATCCGCGGCGTGCTTCTCGACGACCGCACCTTCGACAAGGGCGGGCCCCTGTTCGAGCGAGGCCGGGAGGCCCTCGGCAACGGCCTCATCACCTGCCCGCACAGCGATCACCGGCGAGCGCGTCGCCTCTCGCAGCCCGCGTTTCAGCCGAGGCGGATGGCAGACTACGCGGCGGTCATGACCGAACAGGCCGACAAGGTGACGCGTTCCTGGCACGACGGCCAGGTCCTGGACATCACCAGCGAAATGATGGCCCTCACCGTCGAAGTCACCCTGCAGACGCTGTTCACCAACTCGTTGCCGCGTGCCACGGCATCGCAGATCACGGACGACTTCCTCACCCTGATGACGGGGTTCTTCCGGCGAATGATCTCGCCGCCCCTGCTCAACCAGGTCCCCAGCACGGGCAATCGCGCATACGCCCGCGCCATCCGCCGCCTGCGCGAGACAGTCAGCGACATCATCGCCGCCCGTCAAGCAGAAGGATCCGACCACGGCGACCTGTTGTCCGCGCTGTGCAGCGCAACCGACCCGGACAGCATGAAGGGTCGGACGCCCACCGAACTCGTCGACGAGGTCCTCACGTTCCTCCTCGCCGGCACCGAGACCACCGCGGGCACCCTGTCCTGGGCGATGCACCTGCTGTCCCAGAACCCTGCGGTCGAAGGCCGGATATACCAGGAAGTCGAGAGCACCCGGCGCGGATCCCGGTTGGACTTCACGCATCTACCAGCGCTGGAGACGACCGGCAACGCGGTCAAGGAGACACTGCGGCTCTATCCGGCGGTCTGGATGCTGACCCGGGTCACTACCTCGGACGCCGACCTGGGTGGTTACCTTCTCCCGAAGGGCACGATCGTCGCCTTCAGCCCTTACCAGATCCACCGTCGGAGCGACCTGTACGACCAGGCCGATCAGTTCGACCCGAACCGCTGGCGAGACTCCCCGCCGGCGCAGGAGACGTACATCCCGTTCTCCGCCGGCCCCCGCAAATGCATGGGTGACCGGTTCGCACTGACGCAGGCGACGCTGGTCCTGGCCACCATCGTCTCCCGGTGGCAACTCCTGCCCGTCACCGACAAAGCCCTGCAACCGTCCGTCAAAGCCTCTCTGACTCCGCGCAGACTGCACCTGCGTGTGGCGGCCCGCAGTTCGCAGCCCTGAGCCAATCAGCCGGCCTCGAACGCAACCGGCACCGAAGACAGCTGATGGAGCAGCCCCCGGTGACGCTCTGAGCAACTCATGGAGAGATGAGCCTTGACCACCACGCCCAAAACCGTACCGCGCAGCATCGCCGAGTATCGAACGATCACCGCCAGCCCTGTGCGGCCCGCCGGACGGACCGCTGCGCACGATGTCGACGTTCACACCGTTCAGGAGTTCAGAGGGCGACGGCGATCACTGGTGACTCTGGGCGACCCCGAGGTCGAGCGTGCCTCCAGAGTCTCGGTCCGCTATCCCGGCGTCGTGCGCTCCCCCGAAGCATGGATGGCGCTGCTTCCGGATGTTCGACCTCAGGAAAGCTCCGACTGCCGGCTGGAAGCATGGCTCGACGTACTGCCGGTCGCCACAGCCGAGGATTGGCGGCGGTGCCTCGCGGCGGTTGCGGGACAGTTGCGCCTGCCCCGATCCGAGGATCCGAGCGGGGACGGTTTGGGCCGCACGGTGGAGCGGGCCGCATACGCCCTGCTCGGGGCGATCCTGCACGAGCCGGGCTCGGCGGGCGTGCTCCCCACCGATCGTCTCACCGCGGTCGACAGCGCCGAGGGACAACGTTGTCCGGCCTGGGCGGGTTCAGTCCTGTGGACCCGTCCGGGAACGGAGGGCGAAGCGTCCGAGGCCGGCCCCGTGCGGCCCTGCGGGTGCGACGGTGACTCACCTTGTCTGTGGGCCTGGGCCGAGACGCACTACCCGGACGTCGCGCCCATACGGGACTGGGACGAACTTCGACATCTGATCGCCGACTCTCCCCTCATCAAAGCGGTCCGGACTCTGCGGGTTCCCGAGAGGGCGCAGAACGCCGCCAAGGGACGACCACCACGAACCGAGCAAGGGCTGTGGGCCCGGGCAGTCCAGGAGTGGGGTTTCCAGGGCGCCATGACATCACGTGTCTACGCGGTGCCCGCCTTCACCGTGATGCCTGCCGCGAGATGGCTGGTCAACGAGAACCGGCGCGAAACCGCGTTGACCGAGGTGTTCGGTTACCTCGACGACATTCATATCGACAATCTCAAGCTGGCCGGACCAGATGGTGTGGCCACCGCCACGTCGATCCGCGAGAACCTGCGCAGGTGGGCAGCGGTCGAACCACTGCGCGAGACCGCGGTGATGATCGCGCTGATCGGTGTCTGGAACACCCTTCTGGACATCACCCAACAGCATCCGGGCAGCCGTCCCGGCGGTCCGGCAGAGATACCGCGTTACGGAGCATTGAGCTGCGGGGAAAGGAAGTTGATCCTGGCGGTCGATACGTGTCTGCCGCATCTCGCCGCCGCGTACGACGCCGACGAGCGGTCGTTCGACGATCTGGCGATCTCGCAGACCCTCAACGGCTACAGCGATCTACGCAGTGACATGGCACTGGGAGTCGTCAACAACGGACTCATGCTGGGAGCCGGCCCAGGTGCGCTGCCGGGCAGTGCTGACGCAGAGGACGCCTACCGGGCGTTGTCCAGGTCCATGCTGGCCATAGCCCGGTCCGGGGCCAACAGGCCGGGCGCCGAAGCGGTGTCCAACACGGTCATCTGGAACATCACCAATGGCCGCCACAACATCGTCGAGCGCGCTGCGGGAGTTCCCTACGAGTGGATGGCACGCAGATGGCCGGTGCTTGAGGAGAATCGCCGAGAGTGGGACACGGTCGAGGAGGAGTTGTGCACCCGGGTCTACGCGGCTCTCAAGTGGGATGACGTCGACCAGCGGGAGAAGAGCCGGTTCTGCCCTGCGTGCGGTGATCTGCCTCGCTGGAGCGGTGTGATGCACGACGTGCTGGATGACGTCGAGACGGCAGCGTGCTCGATGACGCAGTACATACGCTGCGACAGGGTCTACGCCGAGGATCTCGGCAGTGGAAGCGCGAACGGAACTCCCGCCAGTGACTGCGCCGGAGCAGTCGGCATACTGATTCGACGTTTCGAGTCGAGCGGAGTGCTCAACGAGCTGAGCTGGATTCTGGCGGGGGCCATCTGGTTCAGGGAAGCACTGCATCTTCGTGGATGCGTCGTGGACCTCGCGTTCGGGTTCTCCGACGGCGGCAGCCTCGCCTCGGACGACTGGTGAATCCTGAGCCCGCCGCTCGGGCGTCCGCCAGTCCCTCAGCCACTGTCTTCCACCCGCCCCCCCTCGCCTGCGTCAGCGATCAAGGCGACCACTGAGGGCGAACTCGTTGGCGCCGTAGGAACTGACGGCTGACAGCCTCCTGAGCGTCCAGCACGGTACGTCGTATCCGGCGGGACGGCCGAGCACGGGATGCACCGTGCCCGCGACGTCGATGATGGGCATCCGGCGTTGACTCCGACCCTCTGCGAGGCCATCCGCGCGGCGGGCCAGGGGAGAACACGTTGAACGCCGCTTTGGCCCGCGGTGTACGGCAGCGGCGTACGGCCCGCGGCACCGGGACGCCGCGCTGTGTCGGATCCAGTCCCGACAACACCATGCGGAGCGCTCCCGCACTCACGTGATCGTGATACCGCCGTCCACGGGCAAGGTCTGGCCAGTGATGTAGCCGGCCGCGCGGGAGGCCAGGAAGACCACCGTGGCGGCGAGCTCGCGCGGGTGGCCCATGCGTCCGGCGGAAATGCGTGACAGTTGCCCTTCCAGGTAGCCAGGCGGGTACTGGTCCGTCATCTCCGAGCTGAAGAAGCCCGGAGCCAAGGCGTTGACCCTGATCCCCCTACGGCCGGTCCACTGCTGTGCGAGATCGCGTGTCAGGCCGATGAGCCCTGCCTTCGACGCGCTGTAGGCGGCTTGTGGCAAGCCGGCTGTGGTGAGCCCGAGGATCGAGGAGATGTTGATGATGCTTGAGCATGGCTGCATCACCCGCGCGCAGGCCTGGGCCATCCAGTAACACCCATTGAGGTTGACATCGAGGACGGAGCGGAACTGGTCCGGGGTGGCGGCGCGGCGCTGTCGGTGACCATCTGGTCCCGAGTCGAAGGGCGCGGAGAGGAATGGGGAATGGTCTTCTCAGCGGCCCTGCTCACCGTCGCACTGGTGACCGCGGCCATCTGCACTCAGCCTGTCGTCGTCGGCAGTGCCCTGCTGGTCTCAGGCATCGCCTACACGCTTGGAAGCACTTGCGCCTACGTCGCGGCGCAGCGCGTGGTCGACGACGCACTGCGTGCCCGAGTCATGGCGGCCTACGTCGTCACCTCCGGCACCGTGGTCGCCGCGGCAAGTGCAGCGTGGGGCATCGTGGCCCGCGCAGGAGTCGGCAAGGCTTTCGCCGTCGCGGCCGTACTCTCCGCCCTCAGTCTCGCCATCCGCACCCGATGGCCTCTGCCCCGCGCAACGGACAAGCGAGCCGACGGCGCCGCCGACTCCGCCGAGACCACACCCACGTCCTGAGGCCGAACCTGAGCCGGGCGAGACGACACCTGTCCTGTGGACAGGACCTACGGCCGCCGTGCCGACCGAGAGTGAGACCGCGACCGTCATCGCCGCCCTGCCGCTGAACGGCACCGACTCCGCACGCCCAGAGCCCGCGAAGCAGGCATGCACAACACCCGGCGCTTCAGCGGAGTCCTCGGCCCGTCCCCTCCGGGATGGGTGTATCGCTCCCTCCCACGCCGGGTCATCGCGCTCCTACGGTGGGCCGCATGACCCGTCAACCTCACAGCGCGGATTTCGCGCGCATCTCCCGAGCGCCCTCGATCGGTAGTCCTCTGGCCGGCACCGTCGCGCTGGTGACCGGAGCCAGCAGCGGGATCGGTGAGGGCACTGCGCTCGCGCTGGCCGCACTTGGCGCTCGCGTGACCGTCGTAGCCCGTCGGAAGGACCGTCTGGACGGCCTCGTCGAGCAGATCGAAAAGACCGGTGGCCACGCTCTGGCCGTAACCGCCGACCTCACCGACGAAGCACAGGCCGAAGCCGCCGTCGCGCGCACCGTCGAGACATACGGCCGTCTCGACACCGTGGTGGCCAACGCGGGCGCCATGATCCTCGGACCGATCGCGGGTGCCGACACCAACGACTGGCGCCGGATGATCGAACTCAACACGCTCGGGCTCATGTACACCGCCCACGCCTCTGCCCCGCACCTGCTCAAGGCGGCGACCGACGGCCCCCGAAGGGTCACGGACCTCGTCCTGGTCAGCAGTACCGCCGGGCGCATGGTGCGCGGTGGCGGTGGTGTCTACAACGCGAGCAAGTACGCGGTGACCGCCTTCGGGGAAGCCTTCCGCAAGGAGGTCACCCAGCGTCACCTGCGGGTTTCCCTTGTCGAGCCCGGCGCGGTGGAGACCGAACTACCCCTGCAGAACCGTCCTGATGTCCAGGAGCGGATGTATGAGCGCTACACCGCGATGGAATGCCTGCGCCCCGCGGACGTCGCGGACACCATCGCCTTCATCGTCACCAGGCCGCGCCACGTCGCCGTGAACGAGATCCTGGTGCGGCCGACGGAACAGCAGGAATGACCGGCAGGAATGACCGGCAGAACGCCGAAGCGTCCGCTCGGCAGACGTGGGTGCACTGCACCCATGGTCGGTCGGCACGGTGTGTGCGAGGAAGGAAACCGATCGAAACCGTCATCGTGATCTACAGGTCGAACGCAGCGGACTTCCGGTTCGATCATGACTACTTCGAGTCCGAGCACCTTCCGCTGGTGCGCAAAGCCTGGGAACAGTACGGCCTGGTGTCCACCACCGTCACGCACTCCCGCGTCCTGGACAGGGTCCAACAGGCGATCGCTGAAGGCTCGCTGCAGCCAGGGACCGATGCGGACGCCATATCCGGCCTCATCCACGACTTCCACATGGGCCTCTCCACTCAGGCGCGCGAAAGCGTGTCCGCCGATACGACGCAACATTCCGCCGACGCCCTTATGGCCCTGTGGGGACAGCCGGAAGACACGGACGTTGCCGAGAGCAGGGGCAGGTAATGACCTCGACTTCGACATCACACACGTCGGCCCGGACATGGGTGGGCGTGGTCACACTGCTGGCCGGCACGCTGCTGCCGCCACTGGACTTCTTCATCGTCAATCTCGCCATCCCCTCGATTCAGGACGACCTCGGCGGCGGTGACATTCTGGGCCAGCAGATCGTGGCCAGTTACGCCGCCACGTACGCCGTGACACTCACCCTCGGTGGCCGACTCGGCGATCTGTACGGGCGACGGCGGGTCTTTCTCGTCGGCCTCGTGGGGTTCGCTCTTGCCTCGCTCCTGTGCGGTTCGGCCGGAGAACCCTGGCTGCTCGTCGTCGGTCGTATCCTGCAAGGTCTCAGCGCGGCCCTCGCGGCCCCGCAGTCCCTGGCCCTCATCCGCGCGAGCCTAGAGGGCCGGGAACAGACGATCGCCCTCGGCTTCCACGGTGCGACCCTCGGACTCGCCGCCGTCATCGGCCAGTCGCTGGGCGGACTCCTCGTCACCGCCGACCTCTGGGGCCTGGGCTGGCGGGTGATCTTCCTCCTCAATCTGCCCATCGCCGCCCTCGCCCTGCTGGGCAGCCTCTTCCTGCACGATCCGCACACCCGAGGCGTGGAGAAACTCGACTGGGTCGGCGCCGTTCTGCTCTTCACCGGCCTCACGGGAATCGTCGTTCCGCTGGTCGAGGGACGCGCATTGAACTGGCCCTGGTGGTGCTTCGTCCTCCTCCTCATCTCCGTCGGCCTGCTGCACAGGTTCTGGCGCTACGAGTCCGTCCTCGGCGCCGGCCGGAACCGCGACCGCCACATCATGCCCCTGGTACCACCACGAGCGGTCACCGCGCCCGGCGTGCGGACCGCACTGACCGCGGTCGCCTTGTTCTACTCCATCGCCGCGTTCTTCCTCATCTTCTCCGAACACGAGCAGACCGTAGGGCGCACGCCCCTGCAGGCCAGCCTGGACATCCTGCCGCTGGGCATCGGATTTCTGATCGGACCGCTGACCGTGCACCACCTCATGCGGGTCATGCCACGCCGCATCGCCGCTCTCGGCCTGCTCCTGGAGACCATCGGCTTCCTGGTCTTCGCCGCACTCGTCGCCGCACTCGACCAGACCCCGTGGGCCGCCGCACCCCTGGCACTCATCGGCTTCGGTCAGGGGCTCGCCCTGCCCTCGCTGATCCGCATCACGGTCACCCACCTCCCGCGTACCTTCGCCGGCCTGGCCAGCGGTTTGGTCAGCGCGACTCTTCAGATCAGCGCCGCCCTGTCGGTGGCGATCCTCGGTGGCATCTACTACGCGAGCGCCGGCGCGTACGGGTCCAGCCACGCGATCATCACGGTGTCGATCCTCATCGCGGTACTGCTGTTCGCCTCCTCCGTGCTGTCTGTACGCGCCGAACGCGTCCCGTCACTTGAGACATCCACCGAGGTTGTCGGCACACACGACGGCGAGGTCAAGGAAGGAAGGGCACTCCCCCACCATCCGACAACACAACACCCCGGACAGGTCAGCAATCGCTGAACTGCACCCTGCCGACGCCAGTCCAGGTCGTGGAAGTTGAGCGGTGCGGAGATGCGCGTAGGCAGCGGGACCGCCTTGACCACCGTCTCGTGATGCCGCTAAGGTCTCCCTGAGACCGATCGTTCTATCTCGTGGATTCGGTGTCCTTCCCGAAGTCATCCCCGGGCGAGCGCAGCATCGGTCGGGAGGTGCGGCCTACTTCGTCACGCCTCTCCATGCGTAAGACAGGGTTACCAGCACAAGGATGCCGCCCAGCGCGGCAGACCTTTCTAAGCTAAAGGACATCGCATGACCGAGACGGCTGGAAGCACGCGCGAGGCAAACGAGGCGTTGATCGCGAAGGCACGTGCGGCCGCGCCGGTGCTGGCCGCGCACGCGGACGTCACCGACCAGCAGGGACGCCTTGCCCCTGAGAGCCTCGAAGCGTTGCGCGAGGCCGGCATGTTCGCGCTGGGCACTCCGGTCGAGTTCGGTGGTACGGACGTCGATCTGGTGACCCAGGTGCGGGTGCTGAGCGAGTTGGGGCGCGCTTGTCCGTCCTCGGCATGGGTGGTGTCGATCTCGACGGGAACGAAGGCACATTTCTCCGGGGGATTCCCCGAGAAGGTCCTTGCCGAGGTCTACTCCCATCCCGATGTGCGGTGGTGTGGCGGGTCGACACCCGGCCAGGCCGTCGCGGTTCCTGACGGGGTGGAGGTCACCGGGCGGTGGGCCTACGCCTCGGGAGCCGAGGATGCCCACTGGGCGTTCCTGTCGGTGGTGTCCGTGGGAGACGACGGTGCGCCCCACGTGGGAGGTGCGCTGGTGCCGATGTCGGAGCTGTCCGTTGCGCGGACCTGGCGAGTGGCCGGATTGCAGGGCACCGGCAGTCACACCGTGGTCGCCGACGGCGTCTTCGTACCCGCGGAGCGTCTTTTCGACTTCCCCCTCGGTCCCGATGGAGGACCCGACTTCCCCCAGGGCAGGCCACTGGAGATCGTCTCCCAGACGATCTCGGTCACTGCGACTCTGGCCGGGGCGGCGCTCGGTGCGCTGGACGTGGTGAAAGCCGTGATCGAAACCCGCAAGCCGCCCATGACGCAGTACAACAGTCTCGCCGAATCAGCGTCGGCGCGACACGTGTTCGCCGAGGCCGAGCACATGGTGAGCAGCGGTTACGACCGGCTGATCAGCCTGGCGGGCCGCGTCACCGAGCGGCTGCACGACGACGACGTCAGCGCCGTGCAGCGATCGAGCATGCGGATGGAGGTCGTCTCCATCCTGCAGCAGTTCCTGCGCGCCGTCGACCTGCTGCTGGACCTGCACGGCTCCAGTGCATTCGCGCTCGACAACCCGCTGCAACGCTTCTGGCGGGACCTCAATGTCGGTGCCCGGCATGCCCAGTTGTCGACCTACCTCACCACCGAGAACTACGGCCTTCTGCTGACCGGGGCGGGCGGACCGGTACAGGTGGGCTGAGCGTACGACAGCGCGCAGCCGCCTCACCCCGCCCTTTCGGTCGGGGTGAGGCCCCACGGCCCCACGGCCCCACGGCCCCACGGCCCCACGGCACAGGAAAGCGTGCGGATGCCGCCGAGACCCTTGCCGCGGTGGCTCGGTCACTGGAAGCGGCCGGCGCCGACCTGGTCCCACGCCGACCTGGTCTCACGGTGGCGTCGTGGCGGCTGGGAGAAGC